>JADGNY010000108.1 GCA_017883235.1 Thermoanaerobaculia bacterium
ACGCTCGATGCTCGTTTCAACGTTCATCCTTGAACGTACAGTCGTCGTGTGCCCTCGCTCCCTTCCACCCCAAAACCGATCTTCAGAGCAGGGGGCGTTTCACGCGAGTGTAATTTGCGCACGAGCAAATCGTGCATGTGAACGCCCTTTCCTCTCGAGCTACTCGTCGGAGAAACGCCAGGCCCCCTGATTCGTGATTCGGAGATCGTCGTCGAAATGATCGGCCATCGATCAATGCCTCAGATCGCGCGAGAACGTGCCCCCTCATCCGCCTGTCGGCACCTTGTACTAACGGGGAGGGAGCTGCCGAGAATGAGAGAGGGAGGACCTTCGAGCGCATCGAAACGCAGTTGATTCCCACCACCCACCCAATCTTCAGAGCAGAAGGTGCCGACAGGCGGATGAGGGGGCGTTTCACCAGGACGTCATTCGCGCGCGACTCGTGCTTTCAAGCCGGCCTGGGCCAGCGGCGCAAGATCCGAGTTAGCCCGCGTGCTTGGAGGGCGTCGGTGGCGCCCCATGTTCGGCCAAATATTGTCTGAGCGCCTGATTGACGACGGCGGAGTCGCGAAATACGGTGGCCACGTCCGGTTCGAGCAGAACCACGTTCGTGCCTTTCTGGTAGGCCTCGTAGTACTTCCCGCGAACGCCCCCACTGAGCTCCATCTCGGGAATGTCGTCTTCTTCGGATTCGCTAGGTTTCTGACTCATAAGATCTGCGTTCATTCGGTTTTGCGGCGCGCGCAGTGATGATCCGAACGCGATCATCGCGGTCGGCATGTGCCATGATCACCAGCCGTCCTGTGGAAGTGTAACCTGTCGTGAGAAACCGCTACTCCCTGATGGAGTGCCGAGGGTCTGCGAAGGTCCGGTGCAGCGGATCGCCGAAGACCGTGGAAGCCTCCGCGAAGGGGACTCCGTGCCTCTTCTGATTTGCGCGATCCTTCTCCGGGTCCCACTCAAACTCCACCGCGATCAGTATACCGGGTCCAGCGCCTAACTCCGCGGTTCAGCGGCTGCGTGCCGCGCGCAGAACGTGAAGCAAGAGTAACAGACGACGGCACGCAGTCCGCTGCAAACCGCTAGTTGGGCGCCATGAGTCGATTCTCGCGTCGCGCAAGTTCGATGAACCCGAGTATGTAGAACCAGTCGCCCGACGCACTTCGTTGCAGTTCGAGAAGGTTCCCAAGCAGTTTCTCTCTGCCGAACCGTTCGGCGGCGATGGCGAAAACACGGCTGAGTACGTGCTTCTCCTCGGGTGACCCGATGTCGAGACGGCGACTGCGGTCGAAGGGCCGGGAGCCGGCGTAGATGTATCGCGTGCGCCCATCCCAAGGAAGTTGGTAGTCGAAGGTGTACGAGGTCGTCTCCGATCCGTCCGTCAGGGTGACAGAGTTCGTGCCGCCGTCCCGGAGGCACATTGCGCCGGTTATGCGCGCTTGATCGAAGTTCATGGCGCCCAACGGACCTGCGGTTCACCCGCACGGACCGCGACGCGAAGAAGTATAGCGCTCGCGATGCAGGAACGTAGCGGGCCGTGTCGGGTGAACCGCTAGTTAGTTAGGCCGCACGCGCCGAAGCACGCCTCTCGGACCTGGTTCTAGTCGGACTCAATGATGACCCTTACCTTGTCCGCCACGGGAAGAACCGGCGAGGTATTGACGGCGACGTCGAGTAGCGCATATTGCATTTGCCCTTGTGCGCCGATTAGCATACCGAAGAAGTAAATGACCGCGCCCAAGACCGCGCCCACGACAACGCAGGCGACTTGAGCAGGAAGCCCAAAGTTTCCGAACGCGATATATCCCAGAAGGATCAGAGTGCTAGCGGTGATGATGCCCACGATCTTGATGGCCTTGCCAAATCCAACGACAACTTTGGCGACAAGGTAGGCGTCCCTGTAGCGCCTCCTTATGATGTCTGACGCCTCGGCACTTCCGTCGAAATTGTCCGTGCGGCGAGCAGCCTGATGCTCGCGGGAGAGTTCTGAGCCGTGAGTCGTCTCAGGAGGATCAACGATCCCGCGTTTCCGCAGGTAGCTGGCTCTCGCGGCGGCCGCTGCGATCTCGTCGTCGGTCTTTCCACCCCGTGTGTTCTTGGGATCGCTCATGGACACCTCCCCATTCAGGGGGCACAACTTGTTATTGAGCCCCGCCCGGCCTGACGACGAAAACCCGCCGTGACGGATATCGGGCGATCGGGCTCTTGACGGGCCTGATCGTAACACGCGCCGGTCGAACGGGTTGGCTCATTCCGGTTGCGGTGATGACGTGGTTATGCGTCGTGTTGTGAAGGCGAAACGTCCTCCGGGCAGCCGGGCGCATCGAGAGGCCTTCTCCCCGCCTGCGCGCCCAGCCCGAGGACAGTCGTGTAAATCATGGTCGTCTTTACGTCGGCGTGCCCCCAATGAGCTCCGGATGACGATTGGGCCGCACCTTCGTTCTCAGGCCACTCGTAACTTGGAGTTGTTCGCATTTACGGAACGGGGCCGCGAAACGAAGACCGAGGCTCTGACCCTGACCTCTCCTTGCATCAGATCGAAAACTCCGGCCGGCGTCGTCACCGCGGAGCGGCGGTTCAGCGCTCGGTTGATGAACCAGGAGTGGCGGCTCCCCTCTCGATCGAGTTCGCAGCGGTTCCTGGGAGCCAGCGGTCGAGCGCACGACGCTTCATACGGCGATGCGGATTTCCTCGAAACCGGTGAGGGCGGCGAGGCGGGCATCGGCGCGGTTCGCTTCGAGGGCCTCGTGCAAGGTGACTCGCAGCGTCTCGATGATCTCCTCGCGCGTGCGCTCCTGGCAGTTCACACCGGGCACTTCCTCCATCCAGCCGATCCACCACTCACCCGACTGCTGCACGATTGCCGTGTACTCGCTCATAGCTCCATCCTAACAGGACGCCGCCTTGAATTCCTGAGCCGACGCTCGGGATGCGATAGCGAGGCGATGAGGGCGAGCCCATGTCGCAATCGCCTTCGAGCTGCGCACTCCTTCCGACGTGTGTTTCGACAACGCGAAGTATTTTGCCAAGCTTGCAGGGTCGCAATCGCCTTCGAGCGGCGCACTCCTTCCGACCCACTGGCATCGCAAGGGGTCCTCGATTCAATGCATACGTCGCAATCGCCTTCGAGCGACGCACTCCTTCCGACTGGAGATTTTATGGCTGGCCGTATGACGTGCCAGAACCGATGTCGCAATCGCCTTCGAGCGGCGCACTCCTTCCGACTCGCCCCCAGCTCTGCAAAGAGTGCGAAGCACTCAAAGAACTGTCGCAATCGCCTTCGAGCGGCGCACTCCTTCCGACCCTGCCTATTCTAACCCATTGATTCTGTGCTCCTTGCCGACCCGATTTCGCAGACCGTGCAGAATTCGCGGCAGTTGCTTCAAACGCGATCGCACGCCGTCTCACAAGCCATTCAGATCCAATGACTTCCATGAACTGCAGACCCCTCCTCGAAAATGGAACGTTGCTCGTATACTCCTCGCCCATGCATCGAATCCGGGTGATTGATTCGCACACCGAGGGCGAGCCGACGCGCGTCATCATCGAAGGCGGGCCGGACCTCGGCGGCGGGTCGCTGGCCGAGCGGCGGACGCGATTCCAGCAGGAGTTCGATCGTTACCGCTCCGCGGTGGTCAACGAGCCGCGGGGATCGGCCGTCTTCGTCGGTGCGCTGCTCGTTCCGCCGGACGATCCGTCGTGCGTAGCCGGCGTCATCTTCTTCAACAACGTCGGCACTCTCGGCATGTGCGGGCATGGAACGATCGGAGTCGTGGTTACGCTGGCGCGCCTCGGCCGGCTGCAGGCCGGCCTGCATCGGATCGACACACCGGCCGGCGTCGTTACCGCGGAGCTGCACGAATCGGGCGACGTCTCCGTGCGCAACGTTCCGTCGTACCGGCTGGCGAAGGATGTCGCGGTCGATGTCGACGGCTACGGCCGTTTCCGCGGCGACATCGCCTGGGGTGGTGACTGGTTCTTCCTCGTCAATGAGCATCAGGAATCGATCGCGCTGAAGAACGTCGAGCGTCTGACCGAGGTGACGGGTGATGGTGTTCGGCCGGAGTGCTGCGGAGGCATTACGCCCCTTCGCGAAGCGCGAGCAGCCTCATGGCAACGGAAGATCGAGGGTCTGGCCCCCGCTTTCGGCCCCCTTCGTTATCAACGGCAGTGCTCCAGAGCCGGTAACGCCCTTCGCTAAGCGCGAGCGCCTCCCGGCACGGAAGAACGAGCGTCTGGCCCCAGCTTCCGCGCCCCGAGCAGCGTCAGGCGGCTGTCGCCTGACCCAAACACTAACCTGTCCACGATATCGGGGTAGGCCAGACTCACACACCGGTGTTCTCTCGCCGCGGGAAGTTCATCGCGGCGGTCGCTGCTCCAACGACTCAAGCTTACTTTGGGCGCCTGCGTCTCCCTGAGCGGCCGCCTTGCGGTACCACGCCACTGCTTGTGACAGATCCTTGAAAACGCCAGCCCCGTTCTCGTAGCACACTGTCAAGATTGAACTGGGCGTCGGCATGCCCTTGCTCCGCCGCCTTGCGGTACCACGCCACTGCTTGCGACAGATCCTTGAACCCCCTCTCGTAGCACACTCCAAGATTGTTCTGAGCGCCTGCGTCTCCCTGAGCGGCCGCCTTGTGGTACCACGCCACTGCTTGTGACAGATCCTCGAAAACGCCAGTCCCGTTCTCGTAGCACGATGCAAGATTGAACTGAGCGTCGGCATGCCCTTGCTCCGCCGCCTTGCGGTACCACGCCACTGCTTGTATCGGATCTTTAGCGACACCACTTCCGTGGCCGTAGCACCTTCCAAGATTGCACTGAGCGTTGGCATTCCCTAGCTCCGCCGCCTTGCGGTACCACGCCACTTCTTGTATCGGATCTTTAGCGACACCACTTCCGCGGTCGTAGCACCAGCCTAGATTGTTTTGAGCGTCGGTATTCCCTTGCTCCGCCGCCTTGCGGTACCACGCCACTGCTTGCACCGGATCTTGGGCGACACCTGTTCCTTTCTGGTAGCACACCCCAAGATAGAACTGAGCGTCGGCATCCCCTTGCTCCGCCGCCTTGCGGTACCACGCCACTGCTTGCACCGGATCTTCGGCGACACCTCTTCCGGTGCGGTAGCACACTCCAAGATTGAACTGAGCGGCTGCATAGCCTTGCGCCGCCGCCTTGCGGTACCACGCCACTGCTTGCACGGGATCTTCGGCGACTCCTCTTCCGTAGCGGTAGCACACCCCAAGACTGCACTGAGCGGCTGCATGGCCTTGCTCCGCCGCCTTGCGGTACCACGCCACTGCTTGCACCAGATCTTCGGCGACCCCTCTTCCGTTCGCGTAGCACCGCCCTAGATTGAACTGAGCGTCTGCATCCCCTTGCTCCGCAGCTTTGCGGTACGACTCCGCATCCCTTGGTTTGTCCGCGGCCTCACGAGGAGCATGAGCGGAGCCGGAGGGAATCCGAGCCGCGTCTAGGATTCTCGTCCTCAGGATTTCAAGTCCCCGCTCAGCCCATGCCTCGGTGTAGACGGTCAGTTCTGTCTTCTCACGACAAACGACCGCACCTGGCTGATCGTCTTCCTGGGTCACTGGATCTCCGCGAGCCGCCTTGCGGCCTCGCCAATCGACGCTTCGAGACTCCGGCAGATTTCCGCTATGTGATCGATGCCCTTCGCTTCGGCTTCGTTCACCGTCGTTAGAAGCTCATACATCGCCAATGCTCGCACCTCCGCCGACTCGCAATCAATTTCTTCGAGCCGCCGCTCGACGCGCGCGATGCGGCGGATCACCCGGACCAAGTCCGCCGCCGTCCCCTCGCCGAACACCGACTCAGGCGAGGTTTCGAGGTCGTCGAACAAGTGTTCCAAGCGAGCCTCGTCACCACTTTCGTAGGCGAGGTTAACGTCGGCCATGATCGGCCCCCGTCGCGCCCGCTCCGTCTCATCCGTGACGAGATCCGGATGGACACGCTTCGCCAACGCCCAATACAGCTCCTTCGCCCGCGATGATGGCAAGCTCAGGGGTGCTGAAGACGCATCTACGGCTTTGGAGGCAGTTGCTGAACGACTCGCTCGCTCGCGTGCGTGTTCCGCCGTTTGCTGATGAGCTCCGAGATCTCCGGAGCTTTGAGCAGCCTCGCGCTCCGCGATTTCGGCCTCCAGCTCATCGAGCCGGGCGAACAGGTGGGCGATGGCAAGGGAGTACCTCCGCTCGAACCTCCGCAGCTCAGCTCGGAGGGTTGCGAGAGTCAACTCCTTGTCGGCCAAGATGCTCTCGCAGGCGAGAAGCTCTTCTGCCTTCTTGCGAAGTTCTCTCTCTTCGGGCTTCTCGGAGGTTTGCAGCGACGGCATGACGCCCTTCGGTTCTCAAGCTACCACAACGACCTCTCGGAAACTGCGGCCCACGAGTGGAACGAGACCAGCACGACTACGCTCGTGGATTCCCCCTCCCTTTTCGTGAACATATACTTCGCGCCATGCATCGAATCCGTGTGATCGATTCGCATACCGAGGGTGAGCCGACCCGCGTCATCCTCGAAGGCGGCCCCGACCTCGGCGGCGGGTCGATGGCCGAGCGGCGTGCGCGATTCCAGCAGGAGTTCGATCGCTACCGCTCCGCGGTGGTCAACGAGCCGCGAGGGTCCGACGTCTTCGTCGGCGCGCTCCTCGTTCCGCCGGACGATCCATCGTGCGTGGCGGGGGTCATCTTCTTCAACAACGTCGGCACTCTCGGCATGTGCGGGCATGGAACGATCGGCGTCGTGGTCACGCTCGCGCACCTCGGCCGGTTGAAGGCCGGCCTGCATCGGATCGACACACCGGCAGGCGTCGTCACCGCGGAGCTGCACGAATCGGGCGACGTCTCCGTGCGCAACGTTCCGTCGTACAGGCTGGCGAAGGACGTCGTGGTGGATGCCGATGGCTACGGCCGTTTCCGCGGCGACGTCGCCTGGGGTGGCAACTGGTTCTTCCTCGTCAATGAGCATCAGGAATCGATCGAGCTGAAGAACGTCGAGCGTCTGACCGAGGTGACGTGGGCCATCCGGCAGAGTCTCGAAGCGCAGCGGATCACCGGGCGCGATGGTGCCGTCATCGATCACGTCGAGCTTTTCGGGCCGCCCGACCGTGCGGACGCCGACAGCAAGAATTTTGTGCTCTGTCCCGGGAAGGCGTACGACCGCTCGCCGTGCGGCACCGGGACCAGCGCGAAGATGGCCTGTCTCTACGATGACGGCAAGCTTCCGGAAGGGATGGCGTGGCGGCAGGAGAGCATCGTCGGCAGCCTGTTCGAGGGGCACGTGAACATTGTCGACAAGGCCATTCAGCCGGTCATCCGCGGATCGGCGTACGTCAACGCCGAGGCGACGCTGATTCTCGATGAGCGCGATCCGTACTGCTGGGGGATCCGTAGGTGAGCGTTGGCCTCGACGACGGCTCCGCGTGCGCTCGCAGCTCCGTCGAGCGCAGTTTTGCACTCGCCGAGTTTGAAAATGGCCTCGCGGAGTCCAGTACTCACCTCGTAGAGTCCAGTACTGACCTCGTAGAGTCCAGTACTGACCTCGTAGAGTCCAGTACTGACCTCGTAGAGTCCAGTACTGACCTCGTAGAGTCCAGTACTGACCTCGTGGAGTCCAGTACTGACCTCGTGGAGTCCAGTACTGACCTCGTGGAGCCCAGTACTGACCTCGTGGAGTCCAGTACTGACCTCGTGGAGTCCAGTACTGACCTCGTGGAGTCCAGTACTGACCTCGCGGAGTCCAGTAGTGGCCTCGTGGAGTCCAGTACTGACCTCGTGGGGTCCAGTAGTGGCCTCGCGGAGTCCATTCATCGTCTCACGGAGTCCACTCATGGACTCGTGGAGTCCATTCGCATATGAGCAAGCGCATCGTCATCGTTGGCGGGGGCGTGATCGGGCTCTGCACGGCGTACTACGCCGCGGAGCTCGGCCATCGCGTCACCGTGTTCGATCGCGCCTCCGAGGAGGATCGCGGATGTTCGTACGGAAACGCGGGGATGATCACCCCGAGTCATTTCGTGCCGCTGGCCGCGCCGGGAGCGATTCGGCTGGCGTTGAAATGGATGTGGAACCCCGAGAGTCCTTTTTATATGAAGCCGCGCCTCGACCGGCGGCTGATCGAGTGGGCCTGGAGATTCCGGCAGGCGGCCACTGCCGCGCACGTGAGCGAGTCCGCACCGCTGTTGCTGCAACTGAACCTGGCCGGCCGCGGCTGTTTCGAGCAACTCACGCGCGAGTGGGGAGACGTATTCGGCCTGACGCCGAAGGGCATCATCATGATCTGCAACACCGAGGAGGGGCTGGAGCACGAGGTGGCCACGGCGGCGACGGGTCGCGCACTCGGTCTTCCGGTCGAAATACTCGACGCGAAACAACTGGCGGCGATGGAGCCGGGGCTGTCGATGCGCGCGGCGGGCGGAGTCTACTTCCCGATGGATGCGTACCTGACGCCCGATCGGTTCATGAGCGCGCTGATCGAACGCCTTCGCGAGCGCGGCGTCGATCTGGCGTGGAACACCCCGGTGACCGGTTGGAATCGCGGCGAGGGTCGTATCGACGGCGTGATGACGTCGCGCGGCGCGGTAAACGCCGACGAATTCGTGATCTGCGGTGGTGCCTGGACTGCCGCAATCGCCAGGCAATTGAAACTGCGTCTGCCGATGCAGGCGGGGAAGGGATACAGCCTTACGCTTCCGCGGCCTCGGAAGCAGCCGGCGCACGCGATGATCCTCTCCGAGGCACGGGTGGCGGTGACGCCGATGGGATCGGCGGTGCGATTCGGCGGCACCATGGAGATTACAGGGGAGATCACAGGTACCGACCTGTCGATCAACCCCGCCCGTGTCCGCGGAATCGTCAACGCGGTTTCGAAGTATCTGCCCGATTTCACGGCCGATGATTTTCAGGAGGTGCAACCGTGGGCGGGGCTGCGTCCGTGCTCTCCTGACGGGCTGCCGTACATCGGCCGGTTCCAGTCGTTTGATAATCTCTCCGTGGCCGCCGGGCATGCCATGATGGGCCTCAGTCTCGGGCCGATCACCGGCAAATTGATGAGCGAGTTGCTCTCCGGCTCGGCCCCTTCCATTCCGATAGAAAGGCTTTCACCGGACCGTTACGCATGAAATGGCAAGGCGTCATACCCGCGATCACCAGCCCGTTCCGTGAAGACCTGAGCGTCGATCACGATTTTCTGGCGAAACACGCGTCGTGGATGGCCGATGCCGGCTGCACCGGCGTCGTGGCCCTCGGGTCTCTCGGCGAAGGAGCGACGCTCGAGCTCGACGAGAAGACCGCCATTCTGAAGACGTGCGTGCAGGCGCTGCATGTTCCCGTCGTCGCCGCGATCTCCTCGCTGAGCACCGACGCGGCGGTGCGTCTTGCGAAAGAGGCGAAGCAGTCCGGCTGCAGCGGCCTGATGGTGCTCCCGCCGTACGTCTACTCCACCGACTGGCGCGAGATGAAGGCGCACATGGCAGCGATCCTTCGCGCCACCGACCTCTCGTGCATGCTGTACAACAATCCGATCGCCTACCGCACCGATTTTCTGCCGGAGCAGGTCGCGGAGCTGGCCGGCGAGCACGAGAATCTGCATGCGGTCAAGGAGTCCTCGGCCGACATCAGGCGGGTGACGGCGATCCGCTCACTGATCGGCGATCAGCTGGCCATCCTGGTCGGCGTCGATGATCTGATCGTCGAGGGAATCGCCGCCGGGGCCACCGGCTGGATCGCCGGGCTGGTCAACGCGATGCCGCGCGAATCGGTCGAGGTTTTCGACGGCGCGATGCGCGGGAACGCTGTCTCCGATCTCTATCGCTGGTTTCTTCCTCTGCTGCGGCTGGACACGGTCCCGAAATTCGTGCAGCTCATCAAGCTGGTGCAGCAGGAAGTGGGGATGGGGAGCGAGCGCGTTCGTCCGCCGCGCCTCATGCTTGCCGGCCAGGAGCGCGACGAGGCATTGCGAGTCATCCGAGCGGCACTCGCTGCGAGGCCGCGAGCATGAACGACGTCGATCGCGCCGCGCGCGCGGCCACTGGTGCCTTTGCGACCTTTGGCCGTCTGAACGGGCGCCGAAAAGGGGAGATGCTGCGCTCCATCGCCGCGCGTCTGGAGGCGAATGGCGATGCCATCGTCCAGTGTGCGCGCTCGGAAACCGCGCTCGGACTGCCGCGATTGCAGGGAGAGCTGGCGCGCACATGCAATCAATTGAGGATGTTCGCCGCTCTGGTCGAGGAAGGATCGTGGGTCGGTGCGCGCATCGATCACGGCAACGTTGACGTCCGGTCGATGTTGCGTCCGCTCGGACCCGTGGCCGTCTTCGGTGCAAGCAATTTCCCTCTCGCCTTTTCCGTCGCCGGCGGCGACACCGCCTCGGCGCTGGCCGCCGGATGCCCGGTGATCGTGAAAGCACATCCGGCACATCCGCGGACGTCCGCGCTGGCCGGCGAGGCCATCGCTGCGGTGGTGCCGGAAGGGGTGTTCGCCTTGCTGTTCGATGACGGCTACGAAACCGGAATGGCGCTGGTGAAGCATCCGCTGATCAAAGCCGTGGGCTTCACCGGATCGCTGCGCGGAGGGCGCGCGCTGATGGACATCGCGGCGTCGCGCCCTGAGCCCATTCCGGTGTTCGCGGAGATGGGGAGCATCAATCCGGTCTTCATCCTCCCGCGCGCACTGCGGGAGCGCGGCGCCGAGATCGCCGCCGGCCTGCACGCGTCGGTCACGCTCGGTGTCGGTCAGTTCTGCACGAACCCCGGCCTGGTCCTGACCACGCGTGACGAGAACTTCGTGCGTGAGCTGGAAACACGGATCGCCGCCACGCCCGCGGCGACGATGCTCACCCCCGCCATCCGCGATGCCTATCGTGCCGGCGTCGACTCGTTCACCTCGATGGCCAGGCGGCGCGCATTCGTCGACGCCGAAGGCGGCGCGGCTCTCTTCACCATCGACGCCGACAGCTTTCTGGCGCATCGCGAATTGCGGGACGAAGTCTTCGGCCCTTCGACGCTTGTGGTCGAGTGCGACTCGCCCGCGGGCTTGATCGACGTGGCCCGAGCGCTCGAGGGTCAGTTGACGGTGACCATTCACGCCGCCGAGGGCGAGATCGACGAGCACCGCGACCTGCTGGAGATCGTGGAGACCAAGGCCGGCCGGATCGTCTTCAACGGCTATCCCACCGGCGTGGAGGTCGTGCCGGCGATGGTGCACGGTGGCCCCTATCCTGCGACCTCCGATGGCCGCTCGACCTCGGTGGGCACGCGCGCCATCGAACGGTTCACCCGTCCGGTGGCTTGGCAGAACGCCCCCGAGACCGTCCTTCCCGACGAGTTGAAAGAGTCGAATCCCCTCGGCATCCGGCGGATGGTCGACGGCCGCATCTAGTGCCGTATCAAGATTGAAATCGGAGGTTAAGCGCCTCTCAATTCACTGTCATCCTGAGCCGCCGGAGCTGCTTCGTCGCGGAGCGACGGAGCAGCGTAGGACGGTCGAAGGACCCCCAAGTTGTATCCCGGTTGGGCGGCGGAATCGTCGACATTCCCCCGCCCTGTCCGGGTTTCAGGCTGGGGGTCCTTCGACCGTCCTACGCTGCTTCATCGCTTCGCGACTCGCAGCTCCGGCGGCTCAGGATGACAATTGGGACGTTGGGGGAACGAGATGTCCTACATCACGGCGGGCACGTCGGGCTCACCTTCAGGTGCACGACCGGCGCCTCCGCCTGTCCTCCGCCTACCGGTCCGGTGGCGTCCCCGCACACCTTCTGGCCAACCAATCCCGGCACGACGATCGTGTAGTCGCCGGCGGCCGGGACCGCCGGCAGCGGCAGGATGATCGGCCCGCCGCCGGCACCCAACGCAATGTCAGCACCGGCGTGAAGAACGTGGACCGGGAAGTTGGCGTCACTCTGGAGGTCCGTCAGATTGCCGGGTGCGACGTTGGCGTTCACCGTCTGCACCGTGTAGGTCGGTCCCTGACTGGCGTTGAAGCAGGTGCCGGTGAAGGTGAGCGTCTGGGGACCTCACGTGCACGGCTGGTTCACGGTCACCGTCACCGTCTGATGATTTGCGGCTCACAACCAAAGCTGATCACGGCCAGCAGAGCGATGCAGATCAGTTTTCGCATGCCTGATTGTACAGTCTGCCAGGCCGACCTCTCTTCTGTGCTCACTGGCTCACATCACATGGATTGCGGTCCGGCGTCACGCTGATACAGCCGGTGGACCGGTACATTGATCTCCAGAAAGGAGATCCCATGAAAGGGTTTGTCGGCAACATTGAAGAAAGCACCGTGAAGAGCGCTGATTTCCGGCGGGTGCTCTATACCGGTACGCAGATGCAACTCGTGCTGATGGCACTGCAGCCCGGCGAGGAGATTGGTGAAGAGGTCCACGAGGACCGGGACCAGTTCTTTCGCGTAGAAAAAGGAGACGGCGAGGTCTGGATCGACGGCCACCAGACGAAGATCAACGACGGTACTGCCATCGTCGTCCCCGCGGGCGCACGGCACAACGTCAGGAACACCGGCCTTCAGCCGCTGAAGCTGTACACGATCTATGCGCCCCCCGAGCACGCGGAAGGAACCGTGCGTGCCACGAAGGCCGATGCCCTGGCTTCGGAAGAGCATTTCGACGGCAGGACCACGGAGTAGCGCTGACAACAACCGGCTCGTTGCCAAGGGAGATCCAAACGGAGCGCTGGCGTCCTCGCCGGCTGGCTCAGCGGCGTCTCGCCGCTGAACGGGGGAGATTCCGGACATTTGCTCGTAACCGCGGGCGGGGGCGCTACGGTCCCTGCCATCGAGGAGCTGCATCCGATGCTGAATGTTTCTCATCGGGCGGGACAGAGCGCAGCAGACGCTCGACGAGATCACGCGCGCCTGCGGCGCCAACCAAACGTGGATGCCGGCCAGGGCATGGCAAGCACCGCCCCCTCATCCGCCTTCGGCACCTTCTCCCCCAGCTGAAAAGCGCTGGGGGAGAAGGACTCTTGATGTAAAGGAGCGCGAGTTCTTGTTCTCTCGAGGCAACCTGCGGTTCTGGAAGAAATCCTTCGCGTCACGCACAGGAACTAGAGGTTAGTAGTCCAGCGCGTTTCAGCTGTAACTTCCATCTGCGTACATCTGCGTCATCTGCGGATAAAGCCTTATCCGCAGATGACGCACGGCATGATGTCTGTCAGGGCATCCACGGAATTCGTGGAGAAGTATCGGTAGTGATCGGGAAGGTATCGTTCACGAGCCACAGCATCAACAGGTTCGTGTAGAACGGGCTGCCGGGATCGCCGCTGACCCCGCCCGGAAGTGCCGACTGGCCGATGATTCCACTCTTGGCGAGATCTCCGACGTAGCGCCGATTCGGTCCGCTGCCGAACATGAAGTCGTTCAGCTTCGTTGCGCGGGCGTTGTGCGTTGCTGCATCGACCGTTTCGAAGCCGCCCTGACGCGACACACCCGGCAGGTTCAGCACGGACGGAAGCGGCAGTTGCCCGAACGGCGCGCCGGGCTCCAGGATGTTGAGCCCTGTGATGTGCGCGAAGACGATCCGGTGGACCTTGCCCCAGCGGTAGTCGGTCAGGTTCGTCGATTTGTTGAACGCCGGCGCGAACTCGTCGCTCTGCAGCAGCGTCATCGCATCGGCGACGCTCTTGAGAATCAGGATGTCGCGGCGCGCGGCGGGATCGGTCACCCCGGGTACGTTGAAGAAGTTGACACCGGATGTGCCGCTGCCTCCGGTCTTGGCGAAGTTGTCGAGCTGGAAGCGCAGGGCCGAGAGCTCCTGCTGCGCGCCGGGAAGTGGCGCATGCATGGCGGTGAGGACCGTGTCGATCGTGTTGGCCATGAAGCGGCTGCGCCACATCGAGTAGATCGTGGCCGCGGCGCTGTTGTTGATCTGGGTCTGCGACGGCGCGGAGCCTGGCGCTCGCACAAAGGAGGCGTCGTAGCCGGTGTCGATTCCGGTCGGCGTGCTGAAGTCCCACCCGGAGAGCGGCGCCACGAGCGCCTGCAACCCCGGGATGCCGCCGAGGGCTGCCAAGGTCGGATCGGCGCCCGCGGCCTTCGCGTTGGCCAGCGCCTTGAGGATGTAGGGCACGAAGACTTCGGCATCGACGAGCACCGTGTCGCCCTGCATCTGCTTCATGTCGGTCGGCGAGATCTTCCCGCCGCCGGCGAGTTTCTGCCGAACCATTTGCGTGATCCGGCCGGCGCGGTAACCGTCGTATGAGGGATTGAGATAGTAGATGCCGCCGCCCGGCCGGGTCAGGTTCAGCGGGTCGTTGTCCAGCGACTGTCCGATGGGATCGTTGTTCGCGTTGACGAAGAACCCGTTCGACGGATTCACCACCTGCGGCATCTCGGAGTAGGGGAGGATCTCGAAAGGAGTCGCTTGCTGCGGCTGCGGGTGCTGGATGGCCAGCCACTCGTTGCCGCCCGTGCCGTTGCGGATGAAGAACGGCGGCAGTCCGCTGACCGTGCCGGCCTGCAGGTCTTCGCGGACCGGCATCTCGCCGCTGGTGAAGTAGGCGATGTTGCCGTCGGTGTCGGCGTAGGCGAAGTTCTGCGAGCCGAAATCGAAAAACTGCAGCGCGGCCTTGAACTGATCTACGTTCTGCGCATCGTCGGCCAGCATGAACGCTTCCAGTTCATGGGTCGGATAGAACCCGACATACTGGACGGAGATGGCGGAGCCCGTGGGATTTGCAGCGGTGGGTGCGGTGAAGGAAACGATCGGCCCGTGCCGCGGCACGACCAGAACCGCGGGTGGCACGGACGCGGACGGTGCCACGACTGTGAGGGTCCCCGAATTGTTCACCCGGAACGTCTGCGGGATCGGGATGATCGGCTCTTTCGCCCCTTTGTAGATCGAGGATAGCCCGCTGGGTGATGCCGGATCGGCGACCACGGCCTCCTGATACCAGTCCGTCACGTCCATCGGGTGCACTGTCGAGCCCCAGGCGATGTGCTGGTTCTGTCCCTGGATGACGAACGGTGCGCCGGGGAAGCCCATGCCGGCGACGTTGGTGGCCCCGGCGTGGAGCGAGATCGGGTAGAAGGTCGACGGCGCGCTCAACGACAGGTGCGGATCGTTCGACAGGAGCGCGTTTCCGGTCGACGAGTTCTTCGGTGCGATGGCCCACTCGTTCGACCCGGCGTGCTTCTCCGGATCGATCGACCCCTGCAGGATGGGGATGTCGCGAATGCTCTCCACGTACTTCTTTGCCAGCTCGATCGTCTCCGGCCGGAGGTAGCTCGTGTCCGCGTTGGCGAGCCAGTCCGGAACGCCGCCGTCACCGTTGGTCGTAATCGGTAGTGTGGCGCCGGCTCCGGTCGCGTCGGGAATCGTCGCCGCGCTCGTGAATGGCGCGAGGCGGTTCACGTCGTAGAAGAGTTTCGTGCCGTCGAAGCCGACGACCTTTCCGACTCCCTGGTAGGTGAGCAGGGCGACGGTCGCGTCCGTGTCGTTGTCGAACGAAAGGCCGAACGCGATCAGCTTGGCCGCGGCGAGCGAATCGGTCGGCGTCCACGGATCGACCTTCGAGATCGACAGCAGCCCGTACTCCGCTGGAAGCGGATGCGTGGAGATGCAGGCGTTGACGCCGTCCGCATACGCCTGAAGCGCGGCCTTCGCGTCCGCGGAGAGCGTCGGCAGCGTCGCATCCGCCGCCCGCCGCAAACCGAGCGTGCGCAACTGAATATCCGTCGCCAACGCCGCGGAGCCGAGAACCTCGGCCAGGGTGCCGCTGGCCTGGCGGCGGTTCATGTCCATCTGGAAGAACCGATCCTTCGCATGCAGCCAGCCGTTGAGGAACAGCAGATCGTGTTTGTTGAACGCGAAGACGTGAGGAATCCCGTTCGCCTCGCGCGTCACCATCCCGGGCTGAAGCATCCCCGTGAGCTTCGCGAAGTGTCCATTGGGCATGTCTTGCGCGACGGCGGAGGACGCCGCGAGAAAAAGCGCCGCGATCACGAAACGTTTCATCGGCAAAGTCTCCTTATCTGAGAAGCGATGGTATACCCTCACGATGCGTGATACACGAATAGCGTGATTCACGTCAGCCGTCATAGAATGGCGCGCTTCGAAGGAGACAGCATGCGATCCGGGTACCTTCTAGCCCTCGTTTTGGCCTTCCTCTCGGCTCCTCTTTTCGCGCAATCGAATGACGTCGGCCTCTGGTATTCGGGCGCGCACCTGAGCACCACGACCGGTACCGATGGCTCGGACGTGAAGTTCAGCAGCGCCCATGGATACGCCGCCAGCTACAACCATTTCTGGTTCGGTCATTTCTCGACCGACTTCGCGTACGCCTCTCTGCGCAGCAACGGACACATCCGCGTGGACGGTGAGAACGTGCTCGACCTCGGCCGCCTGACGACGAAGGTCGGTACGGCCATCGCCCAGTGGCACTTCCATCGCGGCGGGTTTGTCGATCCTTACCTCGGCGCCGGTGCGGCCTACGTCAAGGCCGGAACCCTCAACAGCAGTGATCTCGAGCAGAGCTCGATCGGACAGATCACCATCGACAAGAAATGGGGATGGGCGGCGAACGCCGGTGTGAACCTGAATCTGGGCCACAACCTCGCCCTTGCCATCGACGACAAGTACGTCCCGTACAAACCGAGCTCCACGAGCGCCGGATCGTCGCTGAAGTTGAAGCTCAATCCGAACATCCTCTCCGCCGGTGTGCGGTTCAGGTTCTGACGCCGGCCCGATGGAGACATCCGCGTTCGCCGGTGGTCCTGCGCCATAACGACAGGCATGACGCCAAATCTTCGACTCCTTCTCATTGCTGATGTCGGGGGCACTCGACACCTTGGCGACGAAGCGATGCTGGAGGCGAACCTCCAAGCCCTCCGCCGGCTGATTCCGCACCTCACAGTTGCAGTCATGTCACGCGATCCACCATGGGTGGCCGCGCGATATGGCGTCGAGGGCGTCCCTCTCTTCGGCTTCCCGCGCGACCCTGGCGCGAAGGCGGAGCGAGAATCTCTACTGGCGCGCCTGCTGGAAGCCGCGCAAGCGGATGAACGAAACGCGACAATCAGCGCTGTCGCCTCTGCCGACGCGATCGTCGTGTCAGGCGGGGGGAACCTTTCTTCGACGTGGCCCGACCTCTTCTACGAGCGCGTGGCACTCCTCAAACTTGCCCATCACTTCGGAAAGCCGGCTGCCGTTCTCGGTCAGACGATTGGCCCCCGAATCGAGAGCGGCATGCAGCGGCTGCTCGCGGAGGCGCTTGCGCATGCGGGCCACGTCGGCGTTCGCGAGATTCCGTCGGCCTTGCTCGCCGCGGGACTCGGCATTCGGCCGGGGCGCATCTGGTATCAATGTGACGATGCAATGCTCCCCCGCGATGCGGCCGCTTCGTCGCGTGCACCGGCGATCGCGGTCACGATCGACCCCCAACTTCGGGCGACGAGTGAGGCGCTCTTCGGCTCGCTCGTCGATCAGCTTCGTGCGCTATCGGACACGATCGGCGTGCCGCTCGTCCTCGTTCCCCATGCGTTCGGCGGTGAGCGTTCCGGCGCTCCGTCCGATCTCACCGAGGCCAGGCTGCTGGCGGAGCGGATCGGTGGCGATCGAGTGACGATCGCCGAGGCCCTCGATGTGCGAGAGACGCGGCGCCTCACCGCCGGCGCCGCGCTGGTTGTCAGCACTCGCTATCACCCGATCGTCTTCGCCTTCTCCGCGGGCGTTCCCTCCCTCGGCATCTACGGTGACGACTACTGTCGCATCAAGTTGCAGGGAGTGTTCGCGCACGCGCGGCTCGATCGATGGACGCTGACCTATGAAGACGTTGCACGAGGAGGGTTGCTGCCGAAGGCGCTCGACCTATACAGCCTCCGTGACGACGTGCGACGACACCTCGAGGCCAGACGCGAGGCGTGGCACGGGGAATCGCTCGAGCGATGGGCGGCGGTCCTCCGCGCGCTCGATCCACCGGAGAGCGATCAATCCGATCCCTCGAGGCTCTTCGGGCGCCCGCCGGAAGACGTGGTTCCCGCGCTTGCGCTCGCACTCCACGCGCAGCGGCAATGGTTCGATTTGGAGCAGGCGATGATCGAGGCGCGTTTTCGCGAAACACAGCGCCGGCTCGAAGCCGAGCTCGGGCCGCGGCGAACCCTGGCACGATACGCCGCGGCGTTGCGATCCAGACTGCGGAGAGTCTTGCGGTTGCTCTCGTGACCTTCTGCTCTGAAGATTGGGTGGGTGGTGGAAATCAACTGCGTTTCGATGCGCTCGAAGGCCCTCCCTCTCTCATTCTCGGCAGCGCCCTCTAATCGAGAGCCCTTCTCCCCCAGCGCTTTTCAGCTGGGGGAGAAGGTGGCGAAGCCGGATGAGGGGGCGTTTCACGCGACTGTAATTTGCGCACGAGCAAATCGTGAACGTCAACGCCCCTTCCGCTACTGGTCGTAGAACGCCATGCACCGGGTATTTTTGTCGATGCCCAAGATGTCATCACGAATGAAACGGCATGCGCGTGCGATGCGCCAAGATCGTCGTCGAAATGATCCAGGCGGCCATCGATCGTTGTCTCAGATCGCGCGAGAACTTCCCCCTCATCCGCCTTCGGCACCTTCTCCCCCAGCTGAAAAGCGCTGGGGGAGAAGGGCTCTCGATGGGAGGGCGCTGCCGAGAATGAGAGAAGGAGGGCCTTCGAGCGCATCGAAGCGCAATTGATTCCAGCCACCCACCCAATCTTCAGAGCAGAAGGTGCATTCGGCTCTCGACGAGTAACAGAGTGCCGACGATTCCAGTGAGAGTGTGAGAAATGCGGCCTATCGCGTCCACTTCCTCCACCACCGCTCCCACCTGCTCATGGCGAAGTCGTGGAGAGGCGTATTGTCGCCCGGCGGCCACATCGTGCTGACCGATCCCGGGTGGTAGAAGGTTGCTGTCAGACTTCGTCGTGAGAGACGGCATCCCTTGACCACCGGCGAGACAGCATGCCACGAGTTGTCGGAGCGGACGAGGACAGCCGAATTGCCGGCGACCGGTGAGACGCTCGTGACCACGGTGCCGGGATCGGATGAGCGGAGGATCCTGAGGCAGCCGCCATCGTCGTCGTTCCACGACTGATTGAAGTAGAGGACGTGCGTGACGATCTTGTCGCTGAGATCGGGGTGAGCACCGAGCGAACCGCCGGGAGGATAGTGAAACACGTTGACTTCGAGCGGTGCGCTGCCGAGATCGAAGCCAGTCAGGGACGACATCGCGGCGCGATATTCGTTGGACAAAAAGTCGCTTGCCAGCCGGCGCCATGCAGCGCTCAATCGCTCTGGTCTCGAGGCCGATGGTTCCCCCATCCCGATCAATTCGCGCGCTTCATATTCGAAATCCTTCTCCCCGGCGTAGTCCGCCAGGCGTTTGAAGTGATCGCGCGGAAAGGTCGCCGCGAGCTCAGCGGCGTCAGCGGTGGAGAAGAGCTGATTGATGACCGCCCATCGGTATGGCTCGGTTTCGAGCTTGTGCTGCGAGATTCGGTTCCAGTCGATCATCGGTTGTCAGTGCAGCGAGACGATGAAGATGAGCGCGCTGTGCGCACGAGGCAGCACGAGGCAGAGAGACGGTCAGAGTATCGCAGCGCCGGACGTGAGGGAAGTCATCGAGAGCGGTTCCGGCCGGGGCGCTTGCCAATGTCTGGCGAGCGAAATCGGGGGATATGCTGTGGCCATGACGCCGCGGCTGGAACGGAATCGATTCCAGGTCAGCCCGCCCCTCGCGGGCCTTCTTCTTGGGTTGATCGTCGGGCTTGCCGACTGGATCATTCTCATCAGCGATTGGGGCGAGAGCCAATCGGGGATGTGGTACCTCCCTCCGTTCGCGTGGGTCGGGGTCGTCTGGACGTCTGTAACGATCTGTTGTTGGGCCGGCGTCGTGTTCTCGTCGCGCCGGCTGGGCCGTTTACGCGGCATCGCGTTCGCGTTTGCCGGCCCTGGCCTGCTCCTGCTGATTCGCGGCGCCCGGCCATTGCGGGAGGCAACCGGCCTTTCGACTTCGGGCGTCCTGCTGGTCTGGCTCGGCGGAACGCTCCTCCTTTCGATTCCGTTCGCACTCCTTCCTCTCGGGCCAGTCCGCTTTGTTTCGCGATGGCTCACAGCGACGATTCTGAGCACCGTCCTCCTGATCGCGGTCGCTGCAGACCCCGATGTGAGCGGGTCGGGAATCGAGACCAGACGGCGCGCCGCCGGACCGAACAGTGTCGTCATGATCGTCCTCGATACCACTCGATACGACGATGCCGTCGGCGATCTTCCGGCCATGACGAATCTGGCGGCGTTTGCCCGCGAATCGACGTCGTTCGACAATGCCTGGGCGCCGGCGCCCTGGACCATTCCGTCGCACTACTCGATGCTGACGGGGACCGATCCGTGGACTGTTCCGAACGGGCCGCGCGGCGCTGGCCCGCGTCCTCCGACCCTCGCGGAGCGCTTGCAGGCGCGCGGCTACGATACGGCTGCCATCCTGGCCAATCCGCTGTTGGGCAATCCCGATTTCTCGGGGGGGTTCCTTCACTTTACCTACTCGCGCGCCTCCGGCGTCTGCCGGTCCGCGCTCGGCGAGCTCTTTAACCGGTCCTGGGTACACGGCGGGCCGCGCAGCCCGTTCTGTGGATGGTTCACCGCTTCCGAGATCACGTCCCGCGCGCTTCGCTTTGTGCAGCGGGCTTCAAAGCCCTATTTCCTCCTCGTGAACTACATGGACGTCCACTATCCCTATTACGTCCCCGCTGGTTGCCGCGGATCAGAGCTGCGTTTGATGGATCGCGCGCAACGCCAGGCCCTCCGGCAATCCGGCGGCCCTTCGCCGCCCAGTACCGCACTCACCGCACTCTTCTTCCAGGCGCATCAGCAATACCGGGCCGCGATGCGGTGTATGGACCGGTCGCTGGGAACCTTGCTCTCGGTCGTGGGCCGCGACCCGAATACGATCGTCATCGTCGTCGGCGATCACGGAGAACAATTCGGCGAGCATGGCCTGTTCGAGCATGGCAACTCCATCTACCGCCAGGTTCTTCATGTGCCTCTGGTCATGAGAGTTCCCGCGGATCGACGCCGGCGCATTGCGGATCCGGTAAGCATCTCCGATCTGTATTCGTCGGTCCTGGCTGTCTCCGGAGCGTTTCGTGGCCACGGTTCTCTTCCCATAGCCGATGCTCGGATGCGCCGGCCTGCAGTGTTCAGCTATACGGCCACGATCGGAACGAAGTCCGACGGCGCTTTCGGCGTGGCGCGCGGCCACTACCACTTCATCCGGTGGCGCGACGGACGCGAGGCGCTCTTCGACCTTGCGGCCGATCCGTCGGAGACCGCCTCGATCTCGACGGCGTCTCAGGCGGGTGCGGCCATTGCCGCTCCGCTTCGTACGATCGCGGCTGGCGCCGCTGCAAGCGGCCGGCGGGAAAACGAGTTCCGTGCTCTCGGCTATCTCCAGTGACGAGAGCTCTACCGATCTTTCCCGGCCCCAACCACCACCCGCCCGCCTTTCATCACGAACGGGACGTGCTCGATTGTGGTGATGTCGTGCGTTGGGTCGCCCGGGACGGCGATCAGGTCGGCGAGGAGGCCGGGGACGATGCGGCCGAAGTGGTCTTGCTGGCGGAGGATCTTCGCGTCGACGGACGTTGCAGCCAGGAGGGCCTGGGCGGGGGTCATGCCGGCGCGGACCATCCATTCGAGCTCGCGGTAGTTGTCGCCGTGCGTGAAGACGCCGACGTCACTGCCGCAGCCGATGGTGACGTTGTTGGCCATGGCCAGCCTGAAGGCGCGCAGGGCGTTGTCCATGCTGGCCGTGTAAGGCTTCGTCCCTCGCTTGTAGCTCTGGAAGTATTCGGAGTAGGCCTCTTCGGCGGCGAGCGTGGGGAGGAAGGCCACGCCATGCGCGGCCATCAGCTTGAAGACCTCGTCCGTGCCGCCGTAGCCGTGCTCGATCGTATCCACGCCCGCGAGGATCGCCCGCCTCATCCCTTCCGCGGTGGTTGCGTGCGCGGCGACGGGCCTGCCCGCGCTGTGTGCCTCCTCGACGAGCGTCTTCAACTCGTCGAGTGAGAACGTCGGCGTGGCATCGCCTCCGCCGCGCCCGTAGTCGGCGTAAACCTTCACCCAGTCGGCGCCGTGCCCGATCTGCTGGCGTACCGCGCGCAGGATCTCCGCCGTGCCGCTGGCTTCCTGCGCGCCTTTCGTGGCGGGCTCGAACTCGGGAGCGAAGCCGCCGGGGCCGGGCCCGTAGCTCGCCGTAGCCACGATCGCCTTCGTGGCCACGAAGAGCCGCGGACCTGGGATGCGCCCTTCCTCGATGGCTTGTTTGACGGAGACATCGCCGAACCCGGCCCCTTCGGTGCCGAGGTCGCGCAGCGCCGTGAAGCCGGCCATCAGCGTGTCGCGGCTGTGGATCGTCGCCGCGATCGTGCGATACGCGAGCGGCTCATGGAGGACCTGGTCGTTCCACAGCGTCTCGTTGTAGGGGTGGAGGAAGATGTGCGAATGCGCATCGATCAGTCCGGGGAGAAGAGTCATCCCCGGGAGGTCGATCGTAGTCGTTCCTGGCGGCACCGCGACGCTCCCGGCCGGTCCGACCGCGGCGATTTTCTCGCCGGTCACGAGAACGACCCAGCCGTCGTGCGTAGCGGCGTTGGTGGCATCGAACACACGCTGCGGATGGAGGAGGATGCTCTTCGGCGTCTGTGGTTCGTTGTCAGGCGCCGCCAACGCCGGTGCAATCGTGACGAGAACCGCGGCCAGGAACGACGTAACGAGACGGCGCATGAAGAGACCTCCGCCCCGCATTCTGTCGTAGCGGGCGGCGCAGCTCAACAAGTTGCGATGCCGTGACAACGGTCTGGCCGGCGAAGCCGGCTTAAGGTCGTAGCCCCCGGCTTTGAGCCGGGGGAAAACGAGCACCCACAAGTTGGCAGCCCGCTTTGAGCGGGCGACAGAAGAGCGGCGATCGACGGCAGCTCTGTCGCCCGCTGAAGCGGGCTCGGAACAATGGATGCCCGCGTGTCCCCCGACTGAAGCCGGCAATGGCCTTAACTTAAGGGATTCGCGCCGGAGCGCTGGCGTCTCGCCGGCTGGCTCGGCGGCGTCTCGCCGCTGAGGTGTTTCAGGCGAATGTAGGGAGTCTTGCCGGGTCGGGGGCGAGACGCCCCCGGGCCAGCCGGCGAGACGCCAGCGCTCCGGCGCGCTGAGTTAAGGCAGATGTCTGCCACCCCACGCCGCTCCGATAGCGCTCCACACCTTGCGCAATTCCATCCGGTAGAAGAGGAAAACTCGTGCGCTTTCTCGAGCGCGCTCCGTGTGCCTCGGTGGGACATCCCCCGTCCCCCAGTGGGGTACACCCCGTCCCCCAGTGGGGTACACACCGTCCCCCAGTGGGGTACACACCGTCCCCCAGTGGGGTACACACCGTCCCCCAGTGGGGTACACACCGTCCCCCAG
>JADGNY010000109.1 GCA_017883235.1 Thermoanaerobaculia bacterium
GTGCTCGTGCCGCACGTGGAGGAAGTCAAACGCTTGAAGGCCGTGTCGCGCCGTAAGAAGACGACGCAGGCCCCTCAAACGCCAGCTCCGACACCGGCACCGGCGCCCGTCCCCGTAACGTCCACGACACCGAAAGCGTAAGAGTAAAGGAGGCTGTGAACCCGGGCGCGCCAGCAGGCGCGCCCGGGTTCCATGACGGTCATGAAGAACCTAACCGCTGTTCAGCGACGATTAGACCTGCTTGGTAACGACAACTAGACCTGCGGGGTATCGAGGTCTGGCATGGCCAGCGACTGATGGCCACCATGGATCGGCAGCGGGGCCGAGGCAACGTGGCCATCGACTACCGGCATGTGATCTGGTCTCTGGTGCGCAAGCCGAGAGCGTTTGCGCGATACCAGTACCGCGAGGCGCTGTTCCCCACGCTCACGTTCCGGCGAGCGTACGACACGCTGGTCGAGCGGCTCGGCAGCGGAGCCGACATCGAGTACGTGAGGATCCTTCATCTGGCCGCGTCGACAAGCGAGACCGCTGTGGAGACTGCGCTGGGCGAGTTGCTCGCCCGCGGCGAGTTGCACGACTACGCGCAGGCGCGCACAGCAGCGGCGCCGGAACCGATCGAGGTGCCTTCGTGCTCGATTGAGCCGCCCGATCTGAGCGTCTATGACGCGATCACGGCCGCGGGAGGTGAGCAGTGAAAGCGACCGACAAGACGCGTACGGACGCGGTTCTACCGATGCTGCTGCGCTCATTCAAGCTGCCGGCGTTCGTGCGTGAGTACGGACATCTGGCCGACCGCGCAGCAGCCGAAGGGCTGAGCCATTCGCAGTACCTGCTGGCCCTGGCCGAGGTGGAGGCCGCCGAGAGGGCCGTGTCGACATCCAGCCTTCGACACTTTAGACTTTGGATTGAGCCCCAGATATCCCTCCAGGGCTGGTCCGAGGTCACGCGGCTGGCGAAGACAGAATCGTCAGAGCCGACGCAGGATGGTCTGTTCCGCCAGGTAGGAGAGTTCATGCTCGAGTCGCTATCGCTGAAGAACTTCAAGTCATGGGCCGAGGTCGAAGATCTCCGGCTCAGCCGGATCACGGGCTTCTTCGGAACGAACAGCTCCGGCAAAACGAGCCTCCTGCAGATGATCCTGCTCCTGAAGCAGACCGCGGAAGCCTCAGACCGGTCACTGCCTCTGGACCTGGGTGACGAGAAGAGCCTGGTCGAACTGGGGACATTCAGAGATGTCCTTCACGGACATGATCTTTCGAAGTCGCTGGAATGGTCGCTGCGGTGGACCCTGGCCAGGCCTCTTGTCGTTGCGGACCCGGAGCACCCCACAGACAGGCTGCTGGAAGGTTCGGACCTTCGCCTTACGGGTGAAGTGGCATGGAAAAACTCATCAGGTCCAGGGCGGATGTTCACCCGCCGTTTCAGCTATGACTTCGGCGGCCAGACATTCATGGTCAAGCAGAAAACGGAGAGGAAGGATAAGTACGAGCTCACCTCTCGCGGAACGGGCTTTAAATTCAAGCGCGCTCAGGGGCGGGCATGGGCCCTTCCTGCTCCGGTGAAGTCCTACGGCTTCCCGGATCAGGTGCGCGCCTACTTTCAGAATGCGGGTTTTCTTTCGGATCTCGAGCTCGCGTTTGAAAACATGCTGAAGAACGTCTTTTACCTTGGTCCGCTCCGCGAGTATCCAAGGCGGCAGTACACCTGGGCCGGAGGAAATCCCTCGGACATGGGGCGGCGTGGTGAAAAAGTGGTCGATTCTCTCCTCGCCTCGCGCGATCGAGGAAAGACGATCAAGTTCGGGAAAGGGCGCGGCGCAATCAGTCGGACCGTCGAGGAGCAGGTTGGGAATTGGCTGAAGGATCTCGGACTCGTACACAGCTTCGAGGTTCGTCCAGTCGCCGCGGACAGCAAGCTCTATGAAGTGATGGTCAGAAGGTCGCAGCACTCCGCTCCCGTTCTCATCACGGATGTTGGATTCGGTGTTTCGCAGATCCTTCCAGTTCTCACTCTCTGCTACTACGCGCCGAAGGGTGCCACGCTGATCTTTGAGCAACCAGAGATTCACCTGCATCCTTCGGTTCAGGCAGGTCTGGCGGATGTGTTTATCCATGCCGCGAAGGTGCGCGGAGTGCAGATCATCCTGGAGAGTCACAGCGAGCATTTGCTTCGGCGCCTTCAGCGCCGCATCGCCGAAGAGGTGATTACGTCAGACGAGACTGCTCTCTATTTTTCCCATATGGCAGATGATCGTTCGGAGATCACTCCGCTCGAACTGGACCTGTTCGGGTCGATTAAGAACTGGCCCAAGGACTTCTTCGGGGACGAGCTTGGAGAAGTCGCGGCAACGCAGCAGGCGATCCTCAATCGGAAACGCGGCCGCTCATGACGTGGAGCGTGATCGATACGAACGTTCTCGCCGTAGCCAACGGCGCGCATGAAAACGCCGGCGACGCGTGTGTCGCAGCTTGCATCGATGCGCTCCTCCAAGCGCAGACAGGAGGTGTGCTGGTTGATGAAGGCCGGGAGATCTTCGAGCAGTACCGCCGGAACGCGTCACTCAGAGGGCAACCGGGCGTAGGCGACGTTTTCTGGAAGTGGCTCTGGGACAACCAGGCCAATGAGTCGGTATGCATACAGATTCCGCTCGAATGGATCGGGCCGGAGCCAACCGACTACGCGGAGTTTCCTGCCGATCCCAGGCTTGCAACGTTTGACCGGAGTGATCGCGTATTTGTGGCCGTCGCGATCGGGAGCGAGATGCCGCACGCTGTGTTGAATGCCTCCGACACGGACTGGTGGCCGGTCCGAGACGTGCTCGCGGAATACAACGTGCGCGTCAACTTTCTGTGCCCGGAGCTGATGACCTAGGAGCAAAAGCATCATTCCACTAAATCGACTTCCTATTGGAAGATCGACATGTCCGCGGTTGCAACTGTTGTCGCACGACAGCGTCATCCGCGGATGGTCCTCTAGCCAAGCCGGGCGCGGGTGACACCGACAACCGTCAACCCGGAAAACGGGCGATCGCGCAGTCAACCGACAACCGACAACGCGCGAAGCGCCCTCAGAACAGCTCGTCGAGCGGCTTCGGGCGTGTGCCGTCCGAGAACGGCGGGGCGTATTCGAAGCCGCGGTTGAGCGGGTCGTCGTGGCGGACGGTGGTGTAGTCGATGCCGAGGGCGGAGTAGATCGTCGAGGTGACATCCTCGGGGCGGATGTCGCGATTGCCGCTCCATCCGTAATCGACCACGGTGGCGCCGGTCGGGTCGGTCTTGCCGATCACCTGCGCCCCGCGGACGCCGCCGCCGGCCCATACGGTGGTCATGCGCAGGTTGTGATCGCGGCCGTTCTGATTGTTCAGGGCGCCGACGGTGCGGCCGAACTCGGCCACGACGACCACGAGCGTTTCATCGAGCAGCGTCTTGCCGGCCACCGAGCCCGGCATCGACTGCAGATCGGCGAGCAACGCCGCGTACGCGGGATCGAATTGCGCGCACTGCGTGTAGAGCGAATTCACGCCCGTCGCGGGCTTCGTGTAGATGCCGCTGTGATGGTCCCATCCGCCCAGTGTGGCCTGCACGAAACGGGTCCCTTTGCCCGCGGCGACGAGATTGCGCGCCACCACCAGCGAGTCCCCGAAGGAGGTCGCGCCATACTTCGTGTGCTCGGTGGCCGAGAAACTGAAGACGGCGTTGATGTTCGGCGCGTCCATGAGCGCCTTCGACTGCGTGTAGAAATCCTCCATGTCGGTCGTCGCTTTTCCGAGCGCGCCGGTAGTGCGGTTGGAATCGAGTTGCTGAAGGAACGTCCAGCGGTCGGTGAACCGCGACATGCCGTCGGGATGGGCGATCGTCGGCAGTCCGGTGGCGGCGGGGATCACCTGGAAGGGGGCGTACGACGCGGGAAAATAACCGGACGCTGGGATGCCTGCGGAATTGAGGGCGATGAATCCCGGCAGAACGTCGGTCGGAGCGCGCTTGATCTGCGACTCGAGAGCGACGACGGCACCCATGTGCGGCGCGATCGAGCCGGTTGCGCCGCCGGGGTTGCGCGCAATCTGCGCCCACGCCTGTCCCAGCGTGTGGACCGCCGCCCAGGAGAGGCCGGAGCGAACGAACGAGACTCTTCCGAGCTGCGCGGCCGTCATCGGCAAGAGCCCCTGCGGGAAGCGGACGTTGTTGTTGTCGAAGGAGGTCGGCGCGAAGTCGGACGGCGTCCAGGCTCCTTCCTTCAGATCCCACGTATCGATGTTGCTCGGCGCCCCCGGCAGGAAGATGAAGATGCAGTTTTTGGCCTTGTTCTGGAGGAAGACGCCGGCCTGCGTCGTCGCGCCATGCAGCAGGCGCGGGCTGAAGACGTCGGCAAAGTAGGAGGCCACCAGGCCCGTTCCGGCGACCTGCAGGAACCGGCGCCGGGAAAAGCCCTCCCCTTCCAGCGGGAAGCCGCTCTTGTTCGAGCAGGTCGTGCACTCGGTGGTGCTCTTGCTATGTCTCGCTTTCGCCATTGTCGTCAGTCCTTCAATCGAACAGAAACTCGAGGGAGTTGAGCAGCACCCACTGCAGGTCTTCGGTCTTCTGGGCCAACTGGGCCGGCGTCCCGCTCTGCAGATAGGCGACCGCCTGGCTCTTCTCGGACGCGGTCGGATGGCGTGACAGCGTGTTGAGATAGAGCTGATCGGCGATCACGTTGGGATCGGTCGTCGACGCCAGCGTCTTCGCGACCGTCGAGTTGGCCGTGTTCTTGTGGGTGCGGCTGACGACCACCGTGTTGTCGTTCATGAGCGAGAGCGCCTGGGCGATCGAGCTGTCGTTTTCGCGCGATTCATCGTCGCGGTTGCCTCGGCCGAATTCATCGAGGAAGCGCCCATAGACGGTGTTGCGGACGTCGAGCGGGTCTGGGAGTTTCATCGCCGAGGTCACAGCCGGCATGAGGGCAACGTTGTACGTGACCGGAACGTTTGTGGCCTTGGCGACGGCGTCGAGCATCGACTCGGCCATCAGGCGGCGCGGGATGTGGCGCGCGTAGTACGGCGTCCACGACTCGTTCCACGTCGCGGCGGTGTACTTCGTCGAAAGCTGATAGGCGTTCGACATCGCCATCGTCCGCAGGATCGCCTTCAGGTCGTAGTGTCCGGCGATGAAATCGTCGCGCAGACGGTTCAGCAGGTTGGGATGGTTCGGCTGGAGGATCTGACCGGCGGGCAGATTGTTCGGATCGTACCGGGCCGGGTCCATGTTGTTCGTCGGTTCGACGATGCCGAGGCCGAACATCTCTTTCCAGAGGTAGTTCACCGCCGCCGTGGCGAACTGCGGATGCGCGGTGAGAACGCGGCCGTAGGCATCGCGCCACGGCTCGCCGGAACGCGGCGCTTCGCCGGTCATGAAGAAGTACGGGTTGACCGTCTCGGTGGTGGGGCAGGTTCCGCAACGCTGCGATTTGTTGCCGGTGGTGGTATTCAGCGAATAGGCGGGAGCGCTTGCCGGCGCGTCGGAGAGCAGCCAGCTAACGAGGTTTTTGTTGTTGGGATCCGTTTGGCGCGCGGCGCGGCCGTGCGAGAAGAAAGAGGCGTTCCCCCAGAAGTCGTAGCGCGAATGCGACTTGAGGTAGACGTTGACGGTCTCGAGATGCTTCAAGCCGGGGTGGCAGGAGAGGCACTGCATCGGCATGCCGAGAAACATCCGGCCCGATTCCGCGGCCATGTTGTCGTAGGTGTCCTGAATCGGACCGTTGGGCTGGATCTGGCGCACCCAGAAGTTCGGCGGCCCGGAGGCGAAGCTGTCACCCGTCGCCCCGAGAAGCTCGCGCACCATCTGGTCGTAGGGCTTGTTCGCTTTGATCGAGTCGTGGATCCAGGTGTAGTAGGCGTTGCGGCCGTTCGGGAACTCGCGGCTGTTCGCGGATACCTGCACGTTCTGCACGAGATCGCCGAACCACATCGTCCAGCGGTCGACGAAGGCGTCGGAAGCGAGAAGCGCGTCGATGGTCTTGGTCCGCTTGTCGGCGGATTTGTCGGCGAGGAAGGCCTGCACCGTGGTGGGATCGGGGATCTGGCCGGTGAGATCGATGGTGACCCGGCGGAGGAACTCTTCGTCCGAAGAGAGCGCGGCGGGCAGGATCCCGTCGGTCTTCATCTTGCCGAAGATCTCATCGTCGATGTAGTTGACCGACGCGGGATACGCAGAGCTGCCTCCCGGCACCGGCTCGACGGCGTGACGCCTCCCGCTCGGAGCGACGGCCTCGGCGGTAACAGAGAGCTTATGGTAGAGGCTGGCCTGCTGCTCGGCCGGCGACCGGAGGTCGAACGGGCCGTACGGGCACGTTTCCTTCTCAGCGCCGAGGAGAATCGCCGGCGCGACGACCGCGAGTGCTATCCATTGTTTCATGGCGTTTTTGACTCCCGTCACACGCGAATGTTTACATGGTACGCACTGAGGGTGCGGCGAGGAGTGCCCCAGGTCACAGAGTCCGATCGATGTCGTCCAGTTTCCTGATATCCACCGAGATGGTCCCATCCTCCTCGGAGGGGTTGAACATCGTCCGGAACGTCGCTCCCCAGACGATCTCGTCGACTTTGTAGGAGGAGCGCGTGTGGACGGTCTGGGAGAAGGTTTCGTCGAAGCCGTTGAGCAGGATGAGCAGCTCGGCGTCGCGTGCGCGCAACTCGTCAGGAGAGCAGGCATTCATCGGGCTCTTCTCATCGATCGGATGGACGATCGTCCAGGAGAGGGGGAAGAAGACCACGCGTTCCCGCTCGAGCTTGAGCGGGATGAACTCGCGGTCGGTGCTGGCGCCGCCGCGCTTGCGCAGCGCCAGCAGGACCGTGGCGCCCATCTCCACTATCTCGTTCCGCTTCTTGTTGACGATGCGGAACATGAGCGCGGTCTTGTCGCGGTAGGGTCCCACGATGGCCACGTTGCTGAAGGCGATCTCCGCGCGCGGGCGGGCGAACCGCGCGAAGACGATGCCGGCGATGATGGAGAATCCGAGCAGGCCGACCAGCGACTCGAACGCCACCAGCGCGTTGGCGGCGAAGGTGACCGGAACGATGTTGCCGTAGCCGATGGTGGCCAGCGTGTGGACGGAGAAGAAGAAGGCCCACGCGAATCGCTCCATCGACCCTTCGTTGGCGAATCCCGTCAGCGCGCCCTTGCCGCAGGCGACGAAGGCGGCCGCGAAGAGGGCGTTGAGCACGACATAGACGGCCGCGACATACCCGAGGAACTTCGGCCAACTGATGGTCAGGAAGTAGTGATACGCGGAGAGCGACTCCCAGTACCCAAGCCCTTCGCGCCGGACGTTGAAGGTGCCGTCCCGGTTCAGCAGCCGCTTGCGGCTCTCCCGTGCCACGAGGCTCCCGAACCCGAGGTCGAGGTTGGGATCATCGGGCGGCGGCGCGGGCCGGAGATCGGCGGACATGGGTTGATTGTAACTGCGCCGCGCCTTCCAATCCTGACGGCGAGCGAAGCGAGCCTGTCAGGATCTCCCGGTGGCATTGCAAGAGCCCCGGGCTTTCTAATCCTGACGGGGAGCGAAGCGACCCTGTCAGGATCTCCGGTGGCATTGCAAGAGCCCTGCTGGAACCGACTGCCGCGCGGTCTGACCGGAGATCCTGACAGGCTCGCTTCGCTCACCGTCAGGATTAGTGCAGCAGCGTAATCAGAATCAGCAGCAGCAACAGAACCACCGCCCCGATCCCGACCCAGATCGCCTGCACGGTTGGACGGTGCATGTCGACGGTCTCGCGGCGCTCGCCGAGGAGGTATTGCAGGTACTCGACGCGCGGCCGGACGCTGGCCACCTTCTCTTCGAGATCGGGATAGATCACCTGATTGATCTCCGGAACGATGATGACGGGGATGAAGGTCGCTCCGCCGGCGCGCGTGACGTAGCCGGTCAGCAGGTCGTTGTGCGGCTGATCTCCATCGGCGACGAGGCAGTGATAGACCGTCGTCGACTGCAGGACGGAAAGGGCTTTGCCGGCTACGCCTCGCGCCTTGTAGGTGTTGACGACGCTCTCCGACGTCTGCCTCAGGATGCGCTCGTTGAGATCGTGAACGCGGGTGAAGATGAAGGTCGTCTCGCCGGAGGCGAAGGAGATCTTCTCGGCGCGGCGGAAGATGATCTCGCCGTAGCTCCGCCAATCCTCTTCCGTCGATTCGGTGGTGAAACCCTCCTCGGTCAGGCGGGCCATGAGGCGGCCGGCCGGATCGGAGTCGGAGGGCGATTCGGGCGGCCGTTCAGCTTTCAGTTCTTGCATACTTGTTCACGAGCCGGATCAGATCCGGGAAATCGAATGGCTTCATGAGGTAGTCATCGGCGCCGCATAGCCGCGCCTTCTCGGCGATGTCGCGGTCGCCGGAGAGGACCACGTAGGGAATCGACCGCGTCTCATCGTGCGATTTCAAGGCGTTGCATAGAGCGGAGCCGCTCATCCCCTTGATGGTGAGGTCGGCGAAGATCATCTGCGGACGCATCTCCTTCGCGCGCAACAGCGCGGTGGTGCCGTCCGACACGACCTGACAGTCGCGCCCGTTGCGCTGCAGAACCAGCGCGACCAGCCGTCCTACCTGCGGATCGTCTTCTACGATGAGTATCAACGTTGCCCCTCTATTCGAAACGCACGCACACACGCTTGCGCAGATGACCACCAACGGCGCCGGCGAGACAGCCGGCCATGTTCCACCCTGCATCTTCCCACCCGGTCACGCGCGTCGGCAGATGGCTCTGCCACGCCACCAGCCCCAACGCAAATGTCACGCCTACTGCCAGGGTCAGCAGATACGTGCGGAGACGGCGGTGCTCTCCCCCATCGAACGCGAGAAAGGCCAGAGCTCCCCACGGCATGAAGAAAAGGATGTCGGCAATCTCCGGCGCCATGGTCGCCAGCAGCGCGTCGCTCGAGAGCGCGCCGCGGTCGTAGCGATGGATGAGCGAAACGATGTCAGCGACGGTGAGCTGCTGGCGGAGATAGGCCCGCCCGGAAAGGAAGGCGACCAGCGCCGCCATAGCGATGGAGACGGCGACGAGCAGAACGATCGTCACCCATCGAGGCACCCGGAAGGTGCGAATGGCTGGTTTCTCCACGGTTGCGATTAGAACACGGGAGGAGAAAAAGTCTCCGTTCCAGCCCAACCTGCGTCCGAAACGGCGGCCGCCTGGATCAATTACTGACCACTCGTTCAACCCTTGACCCGCGCAAGAGCCTCATAAGGGTCAGGCTATGATCCGCAATTATGTCCTGCCTCTGCACGCCTCCCTTTGTTTGCAATCACTTGGGCATGTGACAGAACGATGGCAGCACGGTTGCTCTAGCGAAACGACCAGTCGTCCAATCGGCCTCCAGTCTTTTTACGTTCCATTCAAACAATCTTTTAGGAGAGGGACACCGTTCATGAAAAAGGCTCTCGTTTTTGTTTTTGCAGCAGCGCTCGCGACCTCGGCATTCGCCCAGGGCAACAGCAACGTTGAAGTTACCCACGGCAACGGCCTCGGAAAGGTCAACAACGAAGCAGGCCAGGCCCGCACCAGTGGAAACCTCGTCTACCACACCGGTGGCAAGGTTCTCCGCAACGCGCACGTCGTGATGATCTTCTGGGGCTCGTTCCCCAGCGGCTACACGACCAACATGCAGAACTTCCGGAACCAGTTCGGAACGACCCCCGAGTTCAACACGATCACCCAGTACACCGGCATCGACGATGCGACGGGAACCACTGGCGCGATCGCGCTGTCGAACCTCGCCGCGGGCCCCACGGACTTCTTCGACACCACCACGCCTCCGACCAACTGCACGGATGCCGTCGTCCAGTCTGAAGTCAAGAAGGTCATCGCCGCAAAGGGCTCGACCGACTACAGCGCCATCTACGAGGTCTTCATCCCGTCCGGCTCGTACTCCTCGAGCGGCAACAGCACCTCCTGCGGCGGACCGAACCTCGCCTACTGTGCCTATCACAGCCACTATGTCGACGGATCGAACAAGAACGTGAAGTACTCGATCGAGCCGTGGGCCGGATGCTCGGGTTGCCAGGCCTTTGGCGACACGTCACTCGATCAGGATCACTTCGTCTGCCACGAAACGCGCGAGGCCGTCACCGACCCCCTGGGCAACGCGTGGTTCGACCGTTCGGGCGCCGAAGCCGACGACAAGTGTGCGTGGTCTCCGACGCCGTTCATCTCCGGCGGATTCGGCTACCAGTACGAGTGGTCGAACGCCAACAGCGGCTGCGTCCAGACCCGCTGATCTCTCTCTCCTCGAAGCAACGAAGGCCCCGCGCGAGCGGGGCCTTTTTTCATTTCTGCGCGATCGCGCGTTGTCGGTGGTCGGCGCACTTGAGTCCTGCGCGCAACTCACGCGCGATGGCGCCGCTCAAGTGGCCCAATCCTTGACCACCGTTCAATCATTGACCCCGGCAAGACCCGCTTAAGGGTCAGATAATGAGCCGCACGTATATCCTTGCTGCACCTCCCTTCCTTTATTTTCAATCGTTTAGCGTGTGACGAAACGGTGGCAGACAAATTGCCTTAGGGACGGCAGTCGTTCAAACTACTTAAGGAGAGGGACATCATTCATGAAGAAGGCTTTGGTTTTCGTTTTTGCAGCAGCGCTCGCAACCTCCGCATTCGCTCAGGGCAACAGTGGCAATGAAGTCGCCAAAGGGAACGGACACGGCAAACCGAACAACGAGGCCGGCGGGTTCGCCAGCACCGGAAACCTCGTCTACCACAGCGGCGGCAAGGTGATCCGCAACGCGCACGTCGTGATGATCTTCTGGGGCTCGTTCCCCAGCGGCTACACCACGAGCATGCAGGGCTTCCGGAACCAGTTCGGAACGACCGGCGAGTACAACACCATCACCCAGTACAGCGGCATCGATGACGCCACCGGAACGACCGGCGCCATCGCGCTGACGAACCTTGCCGGAAGCTCGAGCCTCGACTACTTCGACACGACGACGCCTCCGACCAACTGCACCGACGCCATCGTTCAGTCAGAAGTCAAAAAGGTGATCACGGCGCGGGGCACGACCGATTACAGCGCCATCTACGAGGTCTTCATCCCGAGCGGTCATTACTCGTCCGACGGCACCTCGACCTCCTGCGGCGGACCGAACCTCGCCTATTGCGCGTACCACTGGTACTACACCGACGGCGCGGGCAAGCACGTGAAGTACTCGATCGAGCCGTGGGCCGGATGCTCGGGCTGCCAGGCTTTCGGCAACACCTCGCTCGACCAGGAGCACTTCGTCTGCCACGAGACGCGTGAGGCCGTTACCGACGCCCTCGGCAATGCCTGGTTCGACAATTCGGGCAACGAAGCCGACGACAAGTGCGCATGGTCCCCGGCGCCCTTCATCGGCACCAACGGCTACGGCTACCAGTACGAGTGGTCGAACCTCAACAGCGGCTGCATCAAGACCCGCTGATCTCTCTCTCTTCGGCACGAAAGGCCCCGCGCAAGCGGGGCCTTTTTCATTTCCACCCAGTCTGTTCATTCAACAACTTAAGGTGAGGGACACGTTCATGAAGAAGGCTCTGGTTTTTGTTTTTGCGGCATCGCTCGCGGCCTCGGCATTCGCTCAGGGCACAAGCCACAGCAAGCCGAACAACGCGCCGGGCGGTTTCGCCAGCTCCGGAAACCTCGTCTACCACTCCGGTGGCAGGGTCATCCGCAACGCGCACGCTGTGATGATCTTCTGGGGCTCGTTCCCCAGCGGCTACACCACGAACATGCAGAACTTCCGGAACCAGTTCGGAACGACCGGCGAGTACAACGTGATCACCCAGTACGGCGGCATCGATGACGCCACCGGAACGGTGGGCCTGATCAACCTGACGAACCTCGCCGGAAGCTCGACCCCGGACTACTTCGATACGTCCACGCCTCCGACGAACGTGACGGACGCTGCGGTCCAGGCGGAAGTCAGAAAGGTCATTAAGGCGCATGGCTCGACCGATTACAGCGCCATCTACGAGGTCTTCATCCCAAGCTCGTCGTACTCGTCTGACGGTACGGCAACCTCCTGCGGCGGGCCGAATCTGGCGTACTGCTCGTATCACTTTTTCTTCACCGACGCCGCGGGCAAACACGTGAAGTATTCGATTCAGCCGTGGGCAGGGTGCGCGGGCTGCCAGGCCTTCAACAACGCCTCGCTCGATGAGGAGCACTTCGTCTGCCACGAGACCCGTGAGGCCGTCATGAACCCCATCAACAATGCATGGTTCGACCCTCAAGGCAACATAGGAGACGACAAGTGCGCATGGTCCCCGGCGCCGTTCATCGGCACCGGCGGCTTCGGCTACCAGTACGAATGGTCGAATCTCGCCAGCGGCTGCGTCAAGACCCGCTAATCAAAGGATGAAGGCGGAAGGATGAAGGATGAATCAAAGAGTGCCTTCATCCTTCATCCTTCCGCCTTCACCTTGATTCTTGTTCAGTGCGGTTTCGGCCGCGATGTGTCCCACGTCCGCTCGTTCTCGGTGATGTCGAAATAGACGGTTCGCTCGGAGTGATCGGCCAGCTCGATCTTCACCACTTCATAGCGCCGGAGCGCGGCTCCCTCGCCCGCGTGCGCGATCCCGCCTCCCTGCCGCCGGAACCGGCCATAGCGGTCGAAGATCCAGTTGTTCTGGAAGTCGATCCCTTCGTTGGGCGCATCGGCCGGCACCGTCACCGCGGTCTCGGGCGAGTCCCCCGTGTGATCGACGAGCGCGGCAGCGGATACCGCGGCCGGCGGGGCGGACACGGGCGCCGCGGGAGGAGGTACCGTCCGCGGTTTCGATACGCACGCCGCAGCCACCACGGCGATCGCAAGAATGAGTTTTCGCATGCGTCGCATCAACGACCCGGCTGCGACAAATCTTCCGCCAGACGGACGTAGGCGTCATACCGCGCGCGGCTCAACTCGCCGGCCTCGGCACGCTCTTTCACCGCGCAGCCGGGCTCGTGGAGGTGCGTGCAGTCGTTGAAGCGGCAGTACTCCCCAGGCTCCGCGAATTCGGGGAAGTAGTCGGGCAGCGTCTCCGGAGTCAGGTTCCAGAGACCGAACTCGCGGATGCCGGGCGTGTCGATGAGATAGGTATCGCCGCCGAGGTCGTGAAGCGTCGAAGCGGTGGTGGTGTGGCGGCCCGTGCCGCGCTTGTGCAACTCGCCGGTGGCGATGTCCAGACGTTCGTCGAGCGCATTCAGGATGGACGACTTGCCGACGCCGCTGTGGCCGACGAGCGCGCACGTTTTCCCCTCGACGAGCGCGCGGAGCTCTGGAAAGCCCTCGCCGGTCTTGATCGAGCACGCCACAACCGGCACGCCGAGGGCTCGGTAAGGGTCGAGCGCGGCAAGCTCGCGGGGGCGTTCCTCCGCGTCGAGCAGGTCGACCTTGTTCACGCAGATGCCGGCCTGCGCACCGCCCCGCTGGATGGCGATGAGGAAGCGGTCGATGAGCCGCGGACGGAGCGGCGGCGCTTTCACGGAGACGACGTGAATGACCACGTCGATGTTGGCGGCGATGAGCCGTTGCACGCGCGGATTGAGCGGATCGGGACGCGAGAGCACGGTGCGCCGCCGCAGAACGCCGGCCAGCCGGCAGCCGCCCTCGGAGGTCTCGGTCACGACGCGGTCGCCGACCGCCAGCGCGCTCTTCTGCCGCTTCGCCAGCTCCGGCGGAACGGCGCAGTCGAATTCGCGCTGCTCATGGAAGAGCCGGCAGCGCCCGCTGCCGATGGAGATGACCATGGCGGCATCGTGCGGATCGACGTCCGTTGCCGCTCCCCAGGCGCCGGTATCAAACGGATCTTCAGCCTCCGTCCCGGCCTTGCGGCGTTTGCCGCCGCGGCGGTTGCTGGCCGGTTCGTCCCAATCCTCAGTTCCGCGCCCGCCCCGTCTTCCCAAGTGCACCTCGTTTTCTCAACGCTTACTGCACGCTCTCGTGGAACGGAATGAGCGGATCGATATCCACCGGCACGTTCCCGGCGGCATCCAGCGCGCTCCGCAGGCTGGCCGGCATCTGGTCATACCGTTTGAACCACTCCTCGGCGCGTGTCCGGTCGCCCGTCGCTTCGATCTCCAGCAGTTCCTTCGCCAGCGAGGCCATCACCTCGGGCATCTTCGCGTAGTCGATGACGTAACGCCCCGATGCGTCGCGGGTCACGGCCCCCTTCTCGGCCAGGTAGTTGAACTCCATCATCTCCGCCCGCCCATGAGCTTCAGCCGTACCGAAGCGGACGGTCCGGAAGATCCCGGCTACGTACGAGGCGTAGTACTCCTCCAGTCTCTCTTTCGGCAGCGCACCGTGGTCGACGAGCCACTTGAGACCGAACATGCCGGTGACGTCGGCCTTCGCTTCCTCCAGTCCCGAGTAGGCCGGTCCGATGGCCTCGCGAATGTCAACGTGTTGACCACCCTTGCGCGCGAACGCCGGCCCGAGGCCGTGACAGATCTCGTGCATCATCACCGCCGCCAGATACCCCTCGCCGGAAGCCTGCGCGGCCTGGTCGGGACGCATCACCAGCTTGGCCACAGGAAGGATCACGTAGTTGACCCGGGCGTCCGTGAAGTTCTTGAAGAAGATCTTCTTCGATCCGACCTTCTCGTGAATCCGCGGATCGTTCGGAAGATTGTCGGCCGCGGCCTGATATCCGTGCCGCAGGTCGCCCGCCCGGAACGGCGCGTCCATCACCTCCATCGGCGATTCCAGGCCCTTCTTCGACGGCCGATCCTCGGCGGCGAGAGGCAGAGAATCCTGAATGTCGGGGACAAACTTCTTGAACACGGCCAGTTTGGCCGACTCGGTCTCGTTGCGCACGAGGACCGACGCGCCGTACGACGTCTTCACGCCGAGGAGATCGTCGAGATAGGTCTCGTAGGGAGCGAAGATCAGATCGAACTTCGGATCCTTCAGCCGGACCCACGCCAGATCGCTCGGGTAGTAATCGTCGGTCAGCAGCGCCTTCGCGCGCATCCGCAGATAGCTGGCGAAAGCCTTGTCGTCGCTCGCCGCCGCGGCCTTGCGCAGGTGCTCGGCTGCCGGCTCGAGCCAGCGGCGGTATTTCACGTGATACGGAGTCGTCTTCAGCTTCAGCGGATTGCGGCTCACCAGCTCGACAACCGTGCGCTCGTCGTAGATGGCCTTCTTCTCGGCGGGGTGTGCCTTCACATACGCCTCGATCTCGTCGCGCGACACGCCCTTCGGCAGCAGGCTGCGTCCCGGCGGCATCGGCTCGCTGCCGATGAACGGCTCGTTGTGATTCAACAGGTCGAAGCGGCTGCCGTTGATCCAGAGGTAGTGCCGCGCCGCCTGCAACTTCGGATCGGTGGCCCCGGCCAGGCTGTTGTAGAGCGCGACATTCTCCGGGTCGTTCTGGCGCCAGAAGATGTTCTCGAGATCGCGGGACGCCGCGATCATCTCGTCAACGACCCGCTTCTCCCGCGCGGTCATCCCCGCATACGTGAACGGCATCTCCACCTTCTGAAAGCGCGCCAGCCGTTGCGCGACATCAGGCGCGACCTGGGAGGGATCGAGAGAGACGGCGGCGAGAAGAAGGAAGGCGAGCGTTTTCATGGGGGGCGATTCTAGCCCGCAAAAGCTCTTAACCACAGAGGCACAGAGGACACAGAGGCCAAAGGATGAAGGCGGAAGGATGAAGGATGAATCAAACGCACATTCATCCTTCATCCTTCAGATTTCATCCTTTGATCTCTCTCGGCCCTACGTCCGCCGCGCCCGCAAGGAGCTCTCGAACTCCGCCGCCGACACCGGCTTGCTGTGCAGGAATCCCTGCACCACTTCGCAGTTCTCGCGCCGGAGAAAGGCGAGCTGCGCCTCGGTCTCGACGCCCTCGGCCACCACACGAAGGTTGAGGGCGCGCGCCATCGAGATCACGGCGGTGATGATGGCGCCGTCGTTCGTGCTGTCGGAAAGATCGCGCACGAAATTCTGGTCGATCTTCACCGTATCGATCGGGAAGCGTTTCAGGTAGCTCAGCGATGAATAGCCGGTGCCGAAGTCGTCGATAGAGATGCGCACCCCCATCTGCCGCAGCCGTTTCATCACCGCCAGCGAGACATCGGCGTTCTGCATCGCCGTCGACTCCGTGATCTCGACGTCGAGCAACTCCGGCGGATAGTCGTGTTCCGTCAGAATCCTCTCGATCATCGCCGTCAGGTCGCGTTGCTGGAACTGCCGCGCCGAGAGGTTCACGGCCACCCGTAACGGTCCGTGCTCGGCGTGCCAGGCCTTCATCTGTTTCACCGCGGTGCGCATGACCCACTCGCCGATCGGCAGAATCAGCCCGCACTGCTCGGCGATGGGGATGAAGTCGTCCGGCGGCATCAGTCCTCTCTCCGGATGATTCCAGCGGATCAACGCCTCGGCACCGACGACGCTGCCGGTGAGCAGGTTCGTCATCGGCTGATAGTGGACGACGAACTCCTCCCGCTCGACGGCGTGGTGCAGACTGCGCTCGATGAGCAGCCGTTCCGAGGTCGTCTCCATCGACGTCGTCGTGGCGAACTGGTAATTGTTCCGACCAGCCTCCTTGGCGCGGTACATCGCTCCGTCCGCGCGTCTGAGAAGCGTCTCGGCATCGATCCCATCCTCGGGTGAACGGGCAATGCCGATGCTGGTCGTGACGTACAGCTCGTGACCTTCGATCACCATCGGCTGGGAGATCGTATGGAGCAGCTTCTGCGCGACGATGGCTGAGCTGCCGGCCTCGTTGATGTCGGTGAGTAGGATCGTGAACTCGTCGCCGCCCATGCGCGCCACCGTATCGTCCGCGCGAATGGATAGGATGAGCCGCGCGGCCACTTCCTGCAACAGCGCGTCGCCGACGGTGTGGCCGAGGGAGTCGTTCACCAGCTTGAACTGATCGAGATCGAGGAACATCACCGCGGCCGCGGTGTGATGGCGCTTGGCATGCGCCAGCGCGATGTCGATGCGGTCGCGGAAGAGCAGCCGGTTGGGCAGACCGGTCAGTGCGTCGTGGTACGCCTGATACTCCATCTGCTCCTGCGCCGTCTTCCGGTCGGTGATGTCCACGACCGTCCCCTCGAGAACGCCGCCGTCGAGCAGGGTCATGTTTTCGATGACCCAGACCGGCGTTCCGTCGCGGCGCCGCATTCTCACTTCGACGTTGGAGAGCGCGCCGTACTCTCTCACCTGCGCCATCAGGCGATTCCTGTCCTCCTCGGAGTTGTAGAGCGAGTACGCGGTCTGCGCCAGAAACTCTTCGCGGTCGCGATAGCCGAACATCCGCGCGATGGCGTCGTTGCCGTCGAGGATGCGGCCGTCGATCGTGCTGCGGTAAACGCCGGCGAGGTTGCGCTCGAAGAGAAGCCGGTAGCGCTCCTCGCTCTCGCGCAGCTTCTGTTCGGCACCACGCCGCTCCGTGACGTCGACGGCGATCACCAGCCGCGACCGCCGCCCGCCGGAGATGAATTCGAAGGAGATGACCTCGGCGTCGAAAAGGTGGCCATTCCGTTTGCGATGCTTGAACACGCGCGGCTCGTTGCGGTCGCGGCGCGCCGTGAGCGCGCTGCGCAGGTTCTCGAGCTCCTCCGGCGGACGGATGTCCTCGATCGTCATCCGCAGGAATTCGTCCTTGCCGTAGCCGTAATGCTGCACGGCCGCCTCGTTCACGGCGATGAACGCCAGCGTTTCGTAGTCGTACACCCACATCGGCAGCGGATTGCCCTCGAACAGCGTCCGGTAGCGATGCTCGCCTTCGCGCAACGCCTGTTCCTCGCGCCGCCGCTCGGTGACGTCGGTCGCCGCGTAGACGATGCCGACCGGGATGTTGCTGTCGTCCCGCACGAATGACGATGTGGCAACGACGTCGATGCGCGCGCCGGCAGCGGTCCGCCAGGCCATGTTCTGCTCCAGCACGCCGAGGCTGTGGAGGAGCTGGCCGGTGGTGAGGGTCTCCTCGGGGGAAACGATGCTGCGGATATGTTTCCCGATCAACGCCGAATCGGGATAGCCGAGCATCGTCGATGCGGCGCGGTTGGCCACGCGGATCTTGCCATCGAGATCGACGACGATCACGGATCCTTTCATCGTCGCCAGGATCTGTCCTGCCGCGTACTCCGGCGTCAGCTCGGCGAGCCGGTAGCGCCAGATGGCGTGGGTGGCCATGGCGATGAAGGCGAGGATGGCGATGAAGCCGAGCGGCAGGATGTCGATGCCGATCGAGGGGAGAAACTCGATGCTCGAAAGCATCGCCACGGTGAAGGCCACCACCAGCGCCCGGGCCCGCTTCCGCTCCATCCCCTCGCTCGACCGTGCTGCGCGCCAGAGCAGACGGATCGCAAGGACGAACATCCCCGCGAAGATCACGGCCCAGGAGATGTTGTACGGCGATCCGACCGGGTAGTAGCCCCAGTCGAAGGGCCGTACGCCGAGGACGATGTAGGGCGTAGCCAGCTCCAGCAGCGAGATGGCGCCGCAGAATACCCAGCAGAAGAGGATGACGTTCCGCAGGGCGCGCCGGCGGCTGACATAGGCGGCAGCGAAGTGGAAGACGGCGGCGGGCAGGATGCTCGCAAAGGCGCTTGCCACACGGGCGAAGGCGAGGGCGTGCGCCGGGCTGGCCGAGCCGTACATCAGAGCGAAGCAGCCCAGCCACCCGCTGGCACCGACGGTGATGATGAAGAAGAGATAGGCGACCAGCGTCGCCCGCGCCCGCGCCAGCACGATCACGCCGAGGGCAAGGATGGCCGCCGCCGTGAACAGCGTGGCCGTCGCCAGCGAGCCGGCCGCAGATCCGAAAGCTAACAGGAGAGTGACCGCCACACGATTGATGCGTCAGTTTAACCCGGGTTCGGATCCGCGCTATCTGTCAACAGATCCGCTGCATCTGTCGACAGATCCGCGCCATCTGCCAACAGATCCGCTCCATCTGCCGACAGATCGGGGGCATCTGTCAACAGATCCGGGCCATGTGTCGACAGATCCGCTTGATGACCCAACTGATCCGCGTTCTCACTATAGTTGTCAGCGTGATCCGTTGACCGGCCCCGGACACCAGTCGACTGCTCCACGCCGTCAGTCAGCAAAAGCGCAGCCTGGGCCTTCAACTCGTCAAGCTGACAACCTGGCTACCGCGAGACCGCGCAATCCCGAGACCGCGCAACCGCAAGCACTACTCCTTCACTCGCCTCAACAACCGCACCACCCCCCGCGCGCCGCGCCAGACGTAGAGCGCCGGCAGCGCCACCGATGGGGCGGACGGGAAGCTCTGGCGCATGAATGCGACCGGCGGGAGTGCCAGCTCGCGCAATCTACGCATGCGCGAACGCCAGCCGAGTGCTTCGAGATCGCCGCGGAGGACCGAGCCGTGACGGCGGTTGCCATCGAGGAAGGCCGCCGAGGGTTCCGCTCGCGTACGCTCGACCTCGGTCAGCCAGTCGGATGCGCGGTCGTGCGGCGACGTTGCGAACCATGCGTCCGCGAGATCGATCGAGCGCTCGCAGATAGCCGCCACGCGGCGCTCCGCGGCGAGACGCCAGAAGCGCGCGTGCTCGTCAGTCGCCATCGCCTCCCGCAGCAGGTGGATGTCGTACAGCCAGATCAGGCGCTCGTTGTCGTGATGATGGGCGACGCGGTGAATGCAGGCCAGGAGAAGCGCGTCGACGTGCGACGGCGCCAGCGCGCCGGGCGCGATGCGGGTCACCGTGATCGCGCGGCGGATCAGCTCCTCGAACGGCAGCGCGCCGCGGACCACCGGAGAGTTGGAGACATCCCAGTGGACGTCGTAGACATGGCCGGCCCGGACGAACGACTGCTGGCGGACGGCCAGCGTGTCGCCGCTGGTGAGCCGCGACTCGTATCCGAGGCCGTGCATGAGCCGGCGCATGGCATCGACGTCCGATTCGGCAATCAGTAGGTCGGTATCGCCGCGGGGCCGCTGCTCCGGCGCGTCGTAGAGATCGTAGGCCAGACCGGTTCCTTTGATGATGACGACGCGAATGCCGCGGTCCGCGAAGGCGGCCAGCAGCGAACGGAGATCCGTGAGTCGCAGCGACTCCATCGCCGCGGCGCGAATGGCGGCGTCACGAAGCGCCGCATGAATCGGCCACGAGCAGCCGGAAAGGCGTGCATAGACCAGAGGACCGGCGCCATGCTGTTGAATCGACTCGACGAATCGCGCGGCGTCCTCGCTTCCCGCCTCCGCGGGCCACGGCGCCGTCTCGCCACGCAGCAGCGCGCGCAGAGGAGACTGCAACACCGCCGGGATGGGGAGCGGATCGAGGACATCGGCCATCGGTGCTCCTGCCAACCTCTACCGCCCTCGCAAAAATTCAACGGCGGCGCGGACTTTGCTCAAGTAGAAGCATGTCCACGATCGTCATCCTCATCATCGCCGCGCTGGCGGTGGTCCTCGCCATCGGCATGGCCTACGTCCCGTTGCGTCTTCTGCTCGGCCACATCGCCCGCAACGTCCGCGAATTCATCGAGCGCCAACGCGAGCGCCGCGCCGTCCACCGCGCCACCGCGGACCGGCGAAAGGTGTAACGGGGGCTTCGCGCGTTGTCGGTTATCGGTTATCGGTCGTCTGTGCTGCACGAACTGCGGTTATTCACGAGCGCGTAGCCACCGACAACCGATAACCGACAACGCGCGAAGCCGCAGTTACCGCTCCGCGACGGCCTTCTCCACCGCAGCCTTCAGCTTGGCGTCGTTCGGCATGATGGCGCCGATCTGACGCCAGACGATCTTTCCGGTCCGGTCGATGAGAAGCGACGTCGGCAGGACCGTCGTCTGCACGAGATTGGCGATGCCCCCCTCGGGGTCAACCGCGATCGGATAGGTGATCTTCTGCTCGGCCACGAACGTCTTCACTGCATCGGTATCGCCCTCGTCGACGCTGATGCCGATCACTTTCAGACCCTTCGCCGCGTACTGCGTCTGCAGCGACTGCAGTTCCGGGGTCTCGAAGCGGCACGGCCCGCACCACGTCGCCCAGACGTTGAGGAAGACGACGTTCCCCTTTTCGGCGGCCATGGTCATCGCCTTGCCATCGAGATACTTCGCCGAATACGGCGGCATCGGATCGCCGACGTCGGTTCGTGCGGAGGAGAGGTCCGCCGGCTCCTCTTTCGCGGTCTTTGAGGTCGGAGCCAATTTGGATGCAGACGCCTTGTGCGGCTGCGTCGGATTGGAGGTCTTGGTGGTCTCTTGCTTCGCGCACGCGACGACAAGGAGAAGCGTGCAGAGGGTTGCCAGGGTCGATTTCATAGTCGTAGTCACCGTTTTCGAGTTTTCCTCCAGACACAAACGCCCCGCGTTTCCGCGGGGCGCAATCGTAAGCGACTTGATGGTCTCCGAACGTTACTCTTCGGTCTCGGTCTTGCCCTTCTTGATGACTTCCGGCTCGGGCACGGCTACTACTTCGACCGCCGCGACTTCGACCACGACCTCGGCACGTGCCGTGGTGACGCCGACGATGACACGGTGCGGATCTTCCTCGATCTTCACTCCCTCGGGCAGCTTCAGGTCGGAGATGCGGAACTGCTGGTGGGCGCCGAGGTCGGTGATGTCGACGTCGATCTTGTCGGGAATAGCGTTGGGGAGACACTCCACGTGGAGATCGCGCATCTGCCAGTCGAGGATGCCGCCCTCTTTGACGCCGATGGAGCTTCCGGTGAGTTGCACCGGAACGGTCACGCGGATCACCTCATCCATCACCACGCGCACGAAGTCGATGTGCGTCATGCGGCGCGAGATGGGGTCCATCTGCATATCCTTGATCATGGCGTGGCGCTGCTGATCGGTGCCGGCCATCTTGAGCAGGAAGATCGAGCGGATGCCGTGCTCGCTCTTCTGGATCAGATCCGAGACCGCCTTGCGCTCCACGGTGATGGCCACCGGCTCTTTGTGACCGCCGTAAACGACCGCCGGGATCTTGTTGTCCTGGCGCAATTTCTTCGCGTACTCTTTTCCCGAGCGCTCGCGACGGGAGACTTCCAAGGTGACCTCAGCCATGATGCAGAAACTCCTTTTCCGGTGTGGACAGCGAAACGATGTTAAGTCGTTGATGCGGCAGTGTATTCCCTGACGCGGGGGTCGGGAGTCGGGGGTCGGGAGTCGGAGAACGCGATGGTTAATATCCCTCTCCGACCCCCGACCCCCGCGTACAACTCACATCTCAAACAACGAACTCACCGAATCCTCGTCGTGAATCCGCTTGATGGCCTGGGCCAGGAGATCGCCGACCGACAGCGTGGTCAGCTTCGGGCACTCGGCCTGTTTGTCGGCCATCGACATGCTGTTCGTGGCGATGACGTGGACGAGCTCGGAATTGTTGATGCGCTGGATGGCCTTCCCCGAGAGCACTGCGTGCGTAAACGAGGCGGAGATCGATCGCGCGCCTTTGGCCAGCAGCGCGTCGACGGAGTGGATCAGCGTGCCGCCGGTGTCGACGATGTCGTCGACCACGAAGACGTTCCGCTCCTTCACGTCGCCGATGATGTTCATGACTTCGGTCTGATTGGCTCCGGTGCGGCGTTTGTCGATGATGGCCAGCGTTGCCCCAAGCCTCTTCGCATACGACCGGGCCCGCTCGACGCCGCCGGCATCCGGCGAGACAATCGTCAGATCCGGGAGGCCAAGGTCGCGCAGATGACGAACGATGACCGGGGCGGCGAAGAGGTGATCGACAGGGATGTTGAAGAAACCCTGAATCTGCGACGCGTGCAGATCGAGCGTGAGCACGCGGTCGGCACCGGCGGCTGTGATCAAATCCGCCACCAGCTTCGAGGTGATCGGCACGCGCGGCTTGTCTTTCCGGTCCTGCCGCGCGTAGCCGTAGTACGGCAGCACCGCCGTCATCCGGCTGGCCGAGGAGCGCTTGAATGCATCGAGCATGATCAAGAGCTCCATCAGATTGTCATTCACAGGCGGCCCGGTCGGCTGGATCACGAAGACGTCGGCACCACGGACGTTTTCGTCGATCTGCACATAGTTCTCACCGTCGGAGAAGCTGTAGAGCGACACGCGGCCGAGATTGATGCCCAGGATGTCGCAGATCTCCTGCGCCAGCGCGGGATGGGATCGGCCGGTGAAAACTTTGAGTGGACCGTACAAGGCGGCGCGATTATACCGGCTCGAACCACGCGCACTTCACGGAATGCTCATAAAGTTGCTGCCGTTAGGGGACACGAACCATGAGAGGAACGCACGGGTGGGCAGAAGTATCGCGCGAGCGCAAGCGCGAGATCATCGACGCCATCGTCGCCAATAC
>JADGNY010000110.1 GCA_017883235.1 Thermoanaerobaculia bacterium
CACTTCTCAGCAAGAACCAACGCCCCCTCATCCGCCTTCGGCACCTTCTCCCCCCAGCTGAAAAACGCTGGGGGGAGAAGGGCTCTCGACGGGGTACAGCGGTGCCGACGATTCCAGTGAGACTGTGAGAAATGCGGGCTAACGAAGAACGCTCTCGCGATCAGAAATGGGCATGGGGATGGAGAAGTGTACGCCCGGAACTACTTCGTCGGGCGGAACACGGCCTGCGAAGGCGGTGTCTGATCCAACATCACGCCGTCGAGCGTGACGCCGAGGAAGGCGATGCACATCTCGTCCGTGGTCTGCTCACCCCAGGAGACGGCTTTGGGCGGGACATTCGGATTGCGCCAGTTGCCTTCCGAATTATCGTAGCTGGCTTCGAGCGAGAGTTTCGATCCGAAGGGAATCGCCAGCGGCTCGCTGTACATGTACATGCCCTGCCAGTTGAAATCCCAATCATCGACGTTGATCAGGCACTTCTGCGCGCCGCCCGGCATCGTCGCCATCACGTTCATCGTCCGTCCGAGGAGATGCATGTGCGGCGCGATGAGATAGAGATGCACCGGCCAGACTGCCGTGACCGACGCCGTCACTTTGTAATTCGGGTCGTTCGGTGGAATGGTGAAGGTCTGGTTGATCAGCGGCAGAATGTAGACGAGCTGTTGCGGCTTCTTTTTCGCGAAGTAGATGCCGATCTGCGTCTGGTCGGGAATGGTCTTGATGCCGTGCGGGTGATAGTGAACCTGCAGCACGACTCGTGACTGTGCCGGCAGCGACAAGGCAACGTTCTCCGGCAACATCGAGGGGCGCGCTCCCGGCGCCCATCCGCCCAGCGTGGCCGCGCCGAGACTCGAAATCGTGAAACCGGGGCCGCCGAAGCACGTGTATCCCGCTCCGGCAGCGTCGTCGTCCAGCTTCTGCGAGGCGCCGGTGGTGTCGACGTAGGCGATGACGTGGTGCACCGTCTGGCGATCGCCGGGCTTGATGTCGATGGCCGAGACATAGGTGTCGTTCGGCAGTGCTGTCGGAATCGGGAAACAGCGATACGTGTCCCCTGTAACAGGCGGCGTATACGTCTCGGGATATGAGAGGACGAGATCGGGCTGACCGAGAGCCCAGCCGCCGTCGAAGTTCTTCATGGGCGGCAGATCGGCCGCGTTTCCTTCGGGCGCACCGTTGTCGACCCACTTCGAGATCAGGTCGATCTCGTCCTGTGCGAGAACGCGCGCGTCCGCGAAATCACCGCAGGCAGGCGTCGCTTTCCATGGCGGCATCTGACGCGTCTGCGTCATGTATTTGATCGCGTCGACGTGCGGCGCCGCGTCGGCGTACGTCATCAACGAGAACGGCGCGATATCGCCGGGGTGATGACACGACTGGCAGCGGTCCTGGAAGACGCGGACTACTTCTTTGCTGAAGGTCGGTCCGCCCAGGACGGCTGGAGGAGGTGCAGGATGAATGACCGCTCGCTGGCGCGCGGCGACGAACGCGAGAACGAAGGCAGAGGCTATGACGATCCGGCGCATGTTCAGCAGACGAAGATCATACGCTTTTACGACGAACAGCCAGATTGATCTTCCCCGCGTCGTAGGCGACTTTCCCATCGACGATGGTAAGGACGCTCGTCGTCGCTGGCAGCGCCTCAGCCGGCACGTGGAAGATATCCTGCGACAGGATGGCCAGATCGGCCAGCTTTCCGGCCGCGATGGTCCCCTTGTCGTTCTCCATCAGCTCCGCGAACGCCGCGCCGCGCGTGTAGGCGTCGACCGCCTCTTCCCGCGTGATGGCCTCGGCGGTATTGCCCGGTGCGGTCGTGGCCAGCATGATGTTCAGCCCCGGGTTCATGGGACCGTCGGAGCCAATAGCGATGGGGATCCCGGCTTTGATCAGCGACTTGACCGGCATGTACGCGCCGGCGGGATAGGCAGCCCTGGCGACGATGTGCGTGGGATTGATGACGACCACGACGCCGAGGTCTTTTGCTGCCGGGATGAGATCGGGCTGCAGGCCGTCGCCGTGCTCGATGCGCAACCGTTTCTTGCGCCACTCCTCGGCCGGCCCGACCGCGCGCATGGCATCGAAGACCGCCGCCGCGGTCCGGTCTCCGGCCACATGAAGCAGCGTCTGTTCTTTCGAGTCAAAGGCTTCCTTCATGATGACCTTGAGCTCGTCAGGCGGGAAGTCGAGCCTGCCCATATTCTCGCCGCCGCCGGGGTACGGCCGGCGAAGGGCCGCTCCCTTCTCGACCGGTGTGCCGTCGAGAATCCACTTCGTTCCGCTGATCATTGTCAACGGGCGTTCCTTGTCGGCCACGGGCAGGTCGCCGCCTTCCGTCACGCGGCCGTTTTCCGTCATCGGAAAACGGATCATGCGGATGCGGATGGGCGCGGGGCCGTGGCGCTCCACCTTCTCGTAGCGCGTCAGAGACATCGGTGACATGTTCTGGATGGAGGTGATACCGAAGGCCAACGCCTGGTTGGAATAGGTCTTCAACGCCTCGATGGCTTCGTCGTCAGAGACGGTATCCGCCAGGCGCCGCCAGGCGTTCCAGCCGGCGTACTCGAACATTTTCCCTGTGAGGTGATTGCTGGCGTCGCGCTCATACCAGCCGCCCGGAGGATCGACGGCGTTCTCGCGAATATGGAGCGCGTTCATTGCCGCGGTACTGAAGATCAGCCCATGGCCGGTCCACGACTCGAGCATCACCTTGCGGTTTCCGGACGCTTTGTCGAGCGCGCGAGTAGTAACCGACGGGTCGGCGAGAAGCGTGGGGCCGATCGTGCCGTAGATCCAGACATCGCCTGAGGTTTCCTCGGTGCCGTTCACGATGCCGGCGCTCGTCAATGCCCACGTCGGATCGGCGTCCAACGACAGCGCAAAGCCTTCCGGACGCGGTCCCTGATGCGTGTGCGCGTCGTTGAAGCCGGGAACGACTACCCGGCCTTCGGCGTCGATTCGCTTCGTGCCGTCGCCGGCCAGAGCCATGACCTCGGCGTTCGTCCCCACGGCGACGATGCGGTTGCCGCGAATTGCCAACGCCTCCGCCGACCGGTGTGCCGGGTCGGCGGTGAAAACTTTGGCGTGATGAATGATCAGGTCGGGAGCGTTGTCGGCGAAGACAAGAATGGGAAAGGCGAAAACGACCGCGGCAAGCAGCGCACGTCTCATGACGGACCTCCGGAGATCCTAAAGTCTAGCGCGGTTGGAGCCTCAGATGTTATCGACGACGACCCTCCCGAACTCGCTCGTTGAGACCTTTGTCGCCCCCTGCATCTGACGCTCGAGGTCGTACGTCACTTTCTTCTGGGCGATCGTTTTGGCGATGGCGCTCTCGATCGCGTCCGCGGCTTCGACCCACCGCAGATGGCGCAACATCATCACGCCGGAGAGGATCAGCGAGCAGGGGTTGATCATGTCTTTGTTCGCGTACTTCGGCGCGGTGCCGTGCGTCGCCTCGAAGATGGCCACTTCGTCCGACTCGTTCGAGCCTGGGGCCATACCGAGCCCGCCGACCTGCGCGGCGAGTGCATCGGAAAGATAGTCGCCATTGAGGTTGGTCGTTGCAAGGACCGAGTACTCGCTCGGCCGCAGCAGTACCTGCTGAAACATCGAGTCGGCGATGCGGTCTTTGATCACGATCCTGCCGCCGGCGCCGTCCGGCCCCACCTCGGCTTCCGGGATCGTGACGTCGCCAAACTCATCGCGTGCAACCTGGTAACCCCAGTCTTTGAACGCCCCTTCGGTGAATTTCATGATGTTGCCTTTGTGAACGAGCGTGACGGAGTCGCGCTTCGCGGCGATGGCGAACTGGATCGCTTTGCGCACGAGGCGCTTCGAGCCGAACTCTGAGATCGGCTTGATCCCGATGGCCGAGCCTTCGCGGATCTTTGCGCCACCGCGGCGATCGAGAGAGTTGAGGAATTCGATGATGCTGCGCGCCCCCTCGGAGCCGGCCGGCCATTCGATCCCGGCGTAGACGTCCTCGGTGTTCTCGCGATAGATGACCATGTCCACCTTGCCCGGCTGCTTCACGGGCGAAGGGACGCCGTCGAAGTAACGGACCGGGCGCACGCAAGCGAACAGGTCGAGAACCTGCCGCATCGTCACGTTGAGCGAACGGATGCCGCCGCCGACCGGCGTCGAGAGCGGTCCTTTGATCGAGACGCGATAGTGCGCAAGTGCGTCCAGCGTCTCCTGCGGCAGGTATTCGCCGCGTTGCTCTTTAGCCTTGTCGCCGGCCAGCACCTCGAGCCAGTGAAACTTCTTCTTGCCGCCGTAGACTTTGGCGACAGCGCCGTCGAGGACGTATTGCGTGGCGTGCCAGATGTCGGGGCCCGTACCGTCACCTTCGATGAAGGGAACGATCGGATCGTCCGGTACGACGATGCTGCCGTTGCGAAAGTCGATGCGTGTGCCTGATTTGGGCTGCGGAATGCTGTCTGTCATAGCGCCGGAGTCTACCCCGACAGAAGTGACCGAAGCAGTGACAAGTTCTTTTAAGACGCGGTCGGAGCGCTGGCGTCTCGCCGGCTGGCTCGGCGGCGTCTCGCCGCTGAGGCGGTTACCAGTAAATGTATGGAGTCTTGCCACACCGGGGGCGAGACGCCCCCGGGCCAGCCGGCGAGACGCCAGCGCTCCGTGCGCTGCGCGCTACTGCAAGCGGAAATTCACCGTCACCGTGTAGTAGACGTCGATCGGCTCTCCGCGATACGTGGCGGGGCGGAAGTGCCATTGACTGACCGCTTCGCTCGCTGCTTCGCCGAGGCCGTATGGGAGATCCTTGATGACCTCGACGTTGTCGATGGTGCCGTCGCGGCGGACGATGCCGCGCACGACGACAGGCCCCTGAATCCCCGCCCGCCGCGCAATCATCGGGTAGCGCGGCAGCACACGGTCTGTCTCTTCCGGCTGCGTCCCGCCCGGCGGCACGGCCGAGTAAACGCCCCCATTGTCGGTCGCCACGTGCACCTGCGGAGCGGGCTCCGCCGGCGCCTGCGACTCTGTCGGCACGGGTGACGTGGCTGTGGCTGACGAGGACGCGGTATCGGTCGCCGTGGTGTCGGTATGCACTTCGACCTGGCGTGTGCCGGCGGAGCTGACGTCGATGGCATCGACGTCCGCGTAGGCGATCTGGTTGTCATGGTCGATGGCGTAGAAATCGTGGTCGCGTGTGTAGACCTTCACCTGCGTCTCGGCGGTCAGCTCGCCGATGATCGGGTAGAAGATGCCCGGCCCGGCGTAGAGCGGAGTGCGCGCGCTGACGAGGGCGCTGAGCGCGGGTAGTTTGCGGATCGCCTCGTAGCGCGCCAGACGCCGCTCACGTTCCGAGGTGCGCTCGAGCGAGTTCCTCTCGGCCCAACCGGTCATGCCGTCATCGTCCTGCACCCGCACCCAGGCGCCGCGGTCTTCGAGGACGATGAGCTTTTCGCCATTGGCCGCCGTCGCTACGAACGGAGCATTTGCCGTCGGTTGTGTACGCAGGCGGAGGCGGATAGAAAGAACGGAAAGCGTCTCTGACGATTGCGGCGCCACTTCCTTTGGCTTTCCGCTGTGCAGAATCAGGAGCGCCAGCAGCGCGAAAAAAATCACGCCGAGGATGATCACCACGGTGAGTCCGCGCGTGTGGCGGGTTTGAGCGTCAGGCATGGAGGTGTGGGTAGTGGTAGCGTTTTAACGGTCAGGTTGTAACTGGGCAACGGGCGAGCGTGTGGCTAAACGTCGAGAAGCTGCTGCCGGAGAAGTTTGGCGAGGTAGGCGGCCAGCAGTTCTACGTTGAATTGGCCGTCTTCCCAGTGCCGATCGGCGGCCTCTAGGGCGTCGTAGTAGGGCTGGCGGTCATCGCGGATGCGCTCGGGCACGATCTTCTTACCTGGTAATAGCGCGCCATGCCGGAGACATATGAGCAGGTAGCAGGCCGCGCGCGCGGTTCGACCGTTCCCCTCGATGAATGGGTGAATCCAGTTTAGTCTCCAAAGAGCATACGCGGCGAGAGTGGTGGGGTAGGTCTCAATCGTCCAGAGTTCGTGAATCACGGATATGAATTGGTCGACGAGGTTCGGTACTTCTTTGAAATGAGGAGGAATGTGTTTGCCTACGTAAATCGGTTGCTCGCGAAACCTTCCGCCGAACTGCGCGATGTTGGCGACGGCGGCGGCATTCAGCGCCCACAGGGTGTATTTATCAAACGCTTCGATACCCTTTGTCAGACCGATCTCGACGCAGTTTGCTAGTAAATCGTACTGACGAAGAAGGTTCTGCTCTTGAATACGAGCGAACAGGTCGGGATCATCGGCTTCTCGAACGGACACCCGTGAGAAACCAGCCCTACTTCAGCCTGATGTTCTGCGACGAGCGCCGAACAGAGTCTTTCGTTATCAGTCGAGACTGCGGAGCGTTGCCGAATGCGAAGCTTACGCGCTGCTCTCTGAGCTCATCTTCGGAAACAGGATTTTGTTTGGCCTTCAGGAGGAGTTCGGACAGCTCCGCGTCGATAGTGAGGCTGGATTGAAACTGTTTACGTGCGGACATGAGTCACCTTCTTTACGAAAGGTAGCAAAAAAACAACCGTTGGTCAACCAACGCCGGACTGTAAGTATCGCTGTGGCATGCAGTTGCGGCAAGTTATGATCTGGACAGCGGAAACCCGTGTCATCGCTTCATCAACATGTACATGATCGCTTTCTGCACGTGCAGCCGGTTTTCGGCTTCGTCGTAGATGACCGACCGCGGTGAGTCGATGACCTCGCCGGCGACCTCTTCTCCGCGATGCGCGGGAAGGCAATGCATGAAGATGGCCTCCTTCCTGGCGAAGGACATGACCCGGGTGTCGACCTGCCATCCTTCGAAGTCCCGCTGCCTCTTCTGCGCCTCCGCTTCCTGGCCCATCGACGCCCAGACGTCGGTCGTAACGACGTCGGCATCGCGGACCGCCTCTTCGATCGACGTGGTGACGATGACTTTCGTTCCGGCCTGATCCGCGTCCGCCTGCGCGGTAGCGACGACGAATGGATCGGGTGCGTAGCCTCCCGGCGTGGCCACGGCGATGTGCATGCCGACCTTCGGCGCGCCGAACATCAGCGAATGGGCCATGTTGTTGCCGTCGCCGACGTAGGCGAGCTTGCGTCCTTTCAGATCGCCGAGGTGTTCCCAGGCCGTGAAGTAGTCGGTCATCGCCTGCGTCGGGTGCGAGAGGTCGGTCAGGCCGTTGATGACCGGGACGCTGGCGTACTCGGCAAGCTCGGTGACGGTCTTGTGCGCGAAGGTGCGCGCCATGATTCCGTTGACATAGCGGGAGAGAACCTTGGCCGTGTCGTAGATCGGCTCACCGCGCCCGAGCTGGATGTCGCGGGAGGAGAGGAAGAGCGCGTGGCCGCCAAGCTGGTACATCCCCACTTCGAAGGAGACGCGCGTCCGGGTCGATGATTTTTCGAAGATCATCGCCAGCGTCTGTCCCTTGAGCGCCTCGCGGTACTTCTCGGGGCTCGCCTTCATGTCACGCGCGATCTCGAAGATCTCGCGGACCTCATCGGCGCTGTAGTCGTGGATCTCGATAAAGTCTTTGTGCGTCATTGCGCCGCGCATTGTATGGCGTAGGTGCCCTTGTGCTCGACGACGCGGCCCTCCTCGGCAAGCTTGATGAGGTGCGCGGTAATCTGAATCTCGGCGGCGCGACGGAGGAGGAAATTGAGATCGGGATAGATCCGCTTGCGAATTGCCGCGGCCGAGCGCGCGCCTTCGGCGAGACAATCGAGCACCTGCTTCTCGCGTTCGAGTCGATGAGCAAGATATTGCTCGATCAACGCGACGGCATCTTCGCGGGTGGGTCCGTGAGCCGGAAAGATGCGTTTCGGTTCGTGCGTGAGGAGAACGCGTAGAGAAGCGATGTAGTCACGCATCGATCCGTCCGGCGGAAAGATCGCCGTCGTCCCCTCGCCGAGGATCGTGTCGCCGGTGAAAAGGTCGCCTGCTGTGGTGAGGAAGCAGACATGCTCGCGGGTATGACCGGGCGTGGCGATGACTTCGAGCGTTTCGTCTTCGATGGCGATCTTCTCGCCGTCGCGGATGCGCTGATCGACGACCTTGTCATCGAGCACGCCGTGCGGAGCGAGAATACGTGCGCCCGTGGCGCGTTTCAGCCGCACCGCGGCCGGCGCATGATCTTCGTGACGGTGCGTGATCAGGATCGTCCGGAGTTTCGGCATCGCCCGGCCGATCGCCCCGACGTGCGAACGAATGTCCGGCCCTGGATCGATGACCGCGGTCTCGCCCAGGAGGTAGGTTCGCGTCCCGTTGAGCGTAAACGGTCCCGGATTCGGAGCGGTGATGTCGCGGATGATCACGGCAGGATGATTCTCTTCTTCCCGTCTTCGACGACGAGCACCGGCCGCGTTGTCAGCACTTGCCCTGCCAGCCAACCCATTCTTCGCCGTCCGGGCAGCGCTCTTTCTTCCAGATCGGAACCGTTTCCTTGATGCGATCGATCGTGATCCGGCAGGCGGCGAACGCCTCCGCGCGATGCGGAGAGGCAGCGCAAATGGCGATGGACGAATCGCCGACGACGAGATGACCGAGCCGATGGACGACCGTAATGGCGACGTCCATGAACACGGCCCGCACCTCCTCGACGATTTTCTCGATCTCTTTCTCCGCCATCGGCCGGTAGGCATCATAGAAAATCGATTCGACCGCCTTTCCTTCGTGGTGATTGCGGACAACGCCCTCGAACAGCACGTAGGCGCCGTCGGATGGACGCATGACACGCCGTACCAATGCCTGGCCGTCGATCGGATCATCTGTCAGATACGAGATGCATCACCTCCGTGGTTCGCGCGCGTGTGGCAATCGCGGTTGGGCCGAAACGATCTCGACTCCCGCCTTGCCGCGGCGTCCCGCGCCGCCGCGCCGCGCCTTCTCCAGCGTCATCAGGAATCCGAGTGCGTGATCCTTGAACTGCAGGTGCCGCAGCATGTTCCAGTGCTTGCGCACGTATTTCTGCAAAAAGTCGAGTACGTGCCCGAGGCTGATGATTCGGCACGGAGGAACTGCTTCGCCGGGAGGAAAGGAACCGAAAGCGACGAGCCGGATGACGAACCCCGAGGGGAGCGTCGCCGAGCCGTGCGCCAGGAGGTCGGCGACGACGGTGTCCTGTTCGATGTTCGAATCGCCAAGACGGCCGATCACAGCTTTCAGCACCTCGGGATCGCGAGCGCCGCTGTTGATTCCGACGCGGCCTTCCTTCACTTCGCCGATGATCATGTCGATGGCACCGGGCGGCACGCCGAGTCCGAGGTCGACGTCGCTCATGTCGAGTCCGCGCGGCGTGCGCGTGCGCGAGCCAACCGTCACCGGTGAGGGCAGGCCGGAGGGGAATCGGAACGCCAGGACGTCGATGTCGGTCAGCGTCCGGAAGCCGCTGCGTCCCGCCGCCGCGATGATCGGATACTCAGCCGAGGTGAAGTAACCGTTGAGCTGCAAATACGCCTGAACGAGGGCGACGGCGTGGTCCATGTTGGGATGATAGACCTTAGGCCTTCGGGCGTTGTCGGTTGTCGGGGGTCGGGGGTCGGGGGTCGGGGGTCGGGGGGGCGATCGTCGGCTGAACATTCTGACAACCGAGAACCGACAACCGCCGAAGGCCGCTCCGAGAACCGACAACTGGCCGAAGGCCATCTCTTCCCGTACACTCCCCGCAATGGCTTCATACGATTGCTCGAAGTGTCCGGCGTATTGCTGCAGCTACGACCGGATCATCGTCAACAAGCGTGATCTGAACCGGCTGGCAAAGCATTTCGACGTCGACGTCGAGGTTGCTCGCAAGCGATTCACGAAGACCGTCGACGGAGAACAAGTTCTCCGCCACCAGAAAGACAATGTCTACCGCAGCGTCTGCATGTTTCTCGATACCAAGGCCCGGCGCTGCACGATTTACAACGCCCGCCCGGGCGTCTGCCATGAGTATCCGGACTTCTCCCGTTGCGGGTATTACGACTTCCTCAAGTGGGAGCGTACTCAGCAGGACGACGAGACGTTCGTGCCGTTGACCTGGAAGTAGCTCCGAAATGCGATGCAACTAGTTATTTGTTGATGATGCGCATGAGCCGGGTAACCGTATGTGCCGCCGCGCTGCTTCTCGCCTTTCCGGCGTTCGCGCAGAGCGTGGTCCCGACCGGGACGATGTCCGAGTCGGTCAATGTCGGCTACGTGATGATCCCGTTCACGGTCATCGGCGATCGCGGAAGGCCGATCACGGATCTTCGCAATGCAGAAGTCGATCTGCTGGTCGACGGCTCGCCTGTCCCGAGCGATATGTTCGAGAAGTCGCAGAACGCGCCGGTTTCGTTCACGATCCTGCTGGACGGCTCCGGGTCGATGGCGCTGGCGGGGAAGATGGATTCCGCGCGCGCGGCCATCGGTGCGCTCATCGCCCATCACCGCCCCGGCGATGACTTTGCACTCTATGTTTTCGCCGAAACGCAGGCGCGGGAGGTCGTCCCGTTCACCGAAAATCCCGGCGACATCACCCGCGCACTGGCGAAGCTGAGTCAGCCCTACGGCAAGACTGCGTTTTTCGACGCGCTGGCGACGATGCCCGAGCGTAGCCGCCTCGGCCGTAATCCGTCGCGCGCCATCATTCTCCTCAGCGATGGCATCGACAATGCTTCGTCGATGACTCGCGGCGCGCTGGCCCAGCAGCTTCAGGGGATCTCCGTACCGATCTACTCGCTTGGTTTGCGGGAGCCCCTGGATCATCCAATGGAACAGATGGACAGCAAGAGACGCCCGCGAGAGGACCTCTCAGACATCGGTCTGCTGAACGAGGTGGCTTCGCTCACCGGCGGAAAGCTCTACCTCGGCAATACGCCACAACAGATCGCGGAAGCCGTCTCCCACGTCGAAGACGACCTCCGCGCGCAGTACCTGATCGGGTTCGCGCCCACCGGTAAGGGTGGGGTAAAGTACCGGACGATCTCGCTCAAGCTAAACGGCCGCGCGCGCGCCGTCCGTGTCCGCGCGGGATACCTCGGCACCGAACCTCCCCTGGTCGCCGCCCGAAATAAACACGTGGAAAGGAAGAGAAGTTGATGACCCAGAAAATTGGATTCCGCATTCTCACGGCCACGGCGCTGGCCGCAATGCTCGGCGCATGCGCCACGTCAAAGTCCGTCGATGAGAAAATCGCTGAAGCGCAGTCGCAGTCGACGAAGAAGATCGAGTCGGTGGAAGGACAGGTCGAAGATCTGCAGACCAAGCAGAAGGCGACCGATGCGCACCTCTCCCAGAACGACGCCGCGATCGCACAGCTCAGCCAGGAGGCCAAGGACGCCCTCAAGCGCGCCCAGGACGCCGGCGTGCTGGCGAAAGGAAAAGTCGTTTTCCAGGAGACGTTCAAGGAAGACCGCATCAAGTTCAAGATCAATTCGTACGAGCTGAACAAAGGCGCGCAGGCCGCGCTCGATGACTTCGCCGGCAAGGTGAAGGCGCTCAACGAGCAGTACTACATCGAGATCCAGGGCCACACCGACGACACCGGCGGCCGCAAGCTGAACGACGAGCTCGGCGAACGCCGCGCCGACGAGGTGCGCCGCTATCTCTCCCGCGCCGCCCAACTCCCCCTGAACCGCATGTCGACGATCTCCTACGGCGACACGCTCCCCGCCGCGCCCAACAAGACGAAGAAGGGAAGAGCGGAGAACCGACGGGTGGTGATCGTGGTGCTGGAGTAGGGTTCAGCTTCGCGCAGCGAACGTAGGGCGGACTCTCAGTCCGCCCTTCTTCTGCTCGGCGGAAACCGCGGTACGACTCACGACGGAATTGCTGTTGACCAGCGCTTGCGCGTTTTTGCGTCAACGCTAAAGCGTTGTTTGGCATCAGATCGATAGCAATCCAGAACCGCCGGGTTGATCGTTATCAACGCTTTAGCGTTAGTGGTGAACGCTAAAGCGTTTGTCGTCAATGCCTGGAGAGCGGACGTGAACGGCTTGCGGCATCGTCATCAACGCTTTAGCGTTATTCGTGAACGCTAAGCGGTTGGCGTCAACGCTAAAGCGTTTGTCGTCAACGCCCGGAGAGCGAACGTGAACGGCTTGCGGCATCGTCATCAACGCTTTAGCGTTATTCGTGCATGCTAAAGCGTTTGGCGCCAACGCGCGGCGGGCCAACGTGGACCGGCTTACGGTATCGTCATCAACGCTTTAGCGTTATTCGTGAAGGCTAAAGTGTTCGGCATCAATGCTAAAGCGTTTTGCGTCAACGCCCCGGAGAGCGAACATGAACGGCTTACGGCATCGTCATCAACGCTTTAGCGTTATTCGTGAAACGCGAAGCGGTTGGCGTCAATGCCCTGGAGAGCGAACGTGAACGGCTTACGGCATCGTCGTCAACGCTGAAGCGTTTATCATCAACGGCTAAAGCGTTGCCCGCAATGTCTCGCGAGCAAACGGGAGCGAGTTATGGCTTTTCGATCAACGCTTGAAGCGTTGATCGGCACCACTCAGCACTGGCGAAGAAGCGCTTCCAAGCCGTTCCGATGCACGCTAAAGTATTGAATCGTCAACGCTCGCGCGGCGATGAGGAGGCAACGATATGGCAACCGTGGCAGAGGTCTTCGGCTCGACGCTCAAGCGGTTCCGCACGCAGCGGGGCCTCACCCAATACCAACTCGGCGCGCTGACAAGGCTCAGCACGACCTTCATCGGTGAGATGGAGCGCGGACTGAAGGCACCAAACCTGGAGTCTGTCGTGGCCATCGCGCATGCGCTGCAAGTCAGCGTAGCGGAGATGGTGTCGGGCTTCTCGACGACGTGACCTTCGCCGAGGGGGTCAGCGGCGCGGCGAGGCCATCTCCACGCCTTCGTAGATTCTCGCCACCTGCAGGTCGATGCCGGCTTCGGGGAGGTGGACGATCTGATCGGGCGACTCCTTGATCTCATCAATCCAGGAGCCGCCGGTCTGGAGACGCCGATGTTCCACGTGACTGAACGTCTGCTCGATCAGCAGGTAGTGCCGTAACGCCGGAATCGAACGATAGAGCTCGAACTTCTCGCCGCGGTCGTAGTTGCGCGTCGAGTCGGAGAGAACCTCAACGATCACGAGCGGGTTGCTGATCGTTTCCGATGCATCGCTAACCCTTGGGCCGCAGACGATGGAGGCGTCGGGGTAGGTATAGAGGCCTGATGGTGTGCTCACACGCATGTCACTGCCGAACGCCTCACAGGAAGAGCCGGCGAGCGCGGCATCGAAGAGTTTCAGAACATTCCGGCTGATCCGATGGTGACCGGCAGATCCGCCTGCCATGAGGTAGATCTCGCCATTGAAGTACTCGAGTTTGACCTCGATGCCTCGCTGCAACGAAAGGTAGTCGTCGAGGGTGTACTGCCTGCGCGTCTGCTGCACCAGTTCATTCTACTCTCGCGGCTCAACCGCGCATCGAACCACTACTCGAACGTCGCCACAACCGGCGCGTGGTCGCTCGTTCCGATCTCCCGGTACGGGAGGAGCGGAGAACCGGCGGGTCGTGATCGTGGTGCTGGAGTAGGTCTCCGTTTCGCGCAGTCGAATGAAGGCGGACTTCGGTCCGCCTTTTATTGGTTGCGTTTGTGTACACAATTGATACACTTGATCGCTCTTTGGATCGGCCATGAAGACCACAACGATTCGAGAATTCCGCGGCAACATAGCCAAACTGATCGACAGCGACGAATCCGTACTCATCACGAAGCACGGCAAACCAGCCGCTGTCATGTATCCATTGCGAGATCCGGCAAAAATCCCGCCGGAGGTTCGGCGAACGCTGTACGTCGCGATGGCCGGGGAGATCGCGAAGCAACTCGACACCCAGAACGTCTCCGAAGAGGAGATCGAACGTGACTTCACCGAGTTTAGGAAGCGTCGCCGCCGATAGCAACGTCCTCGGAGTACCGGTCTGGTCAAACGACCGGCACTTCCAAGACTTTCCGAACGGCGTGTTCACCACAGCCAGACTGCTCAAGCTTCTGGGCGTTTAGCGTACTACTTGAAAGCTGACAACCGGTTGTCGTCGGGCGAACCACTAATCGAACGTCGCCACAACCGGCGCGTGGTCGCTCGTTCCGATCTCACGGTACGACGGACAGGAAACGGCCCGCTCCGCAAGCGACTCGCTGGCCAGCACGTAATCGAGCCGCCAACCGATGTTGCGTTGGCGGAGGTTGCGCCAGGGCGCCCACCAGGTGAAGTAGTCGTCCGCGTCGGGATAGAGCTTTCGTCCGACATCGACGAGGCCCTCGGCGAGCATCGCTTCCAGCAGGTCGCGCTCCTCGGGACGCTGGCCGATGATGTTCGGCTTTCGCTCCTTCGGATGGACGTCCTTGTCGGTTCGGGCGATGTTGTAGTCGCCGCAGATGACGAGCTTCAACCCCAGCTCGCGTTGCGCGCGCGCGTATCCGATGAGCGATTTCATGAACGCGATCTTCGCGGCGTAATCCTTGCCTCCGTTCGGAACGTACACGGACGCGAAAACCGTGTCGCCGGCGCGGGCCTCGACGATGCGCGTTTCGCGATCGAACTCCGGATGTGTGAACTTCGGCTCCTCGGGGAAGGTCTCGCGGCGCATGTGCAGCGCTACTCCCGAGTATGCAACCGCGCCGTGCCAGTAGCACCAGTACCCGTTGAGACTGCAGATCGCTTCGGGGACCTGAGCGACGGAGGCCTTGATCTCCTGCAGACAGACGACGTCAGGCTGCGCGCTCTCCACCCATTCCAGAAACTGGGTCTGGCGGGCGCGGATTCCGTTTACATTCCACGTGGCGATTTTCATGAGCTCAATCCGGATCACCCGAAGCGTTTCACTGCCATCGGAAGATTTTCAACCCGATTACGAACGTAACGATGCCCCAAACGGCAAGTATCCCGAGCTGGAAGGCGATCTGCGGGATACCGGCGGCATCGTTGATGACCGCACGCAACGCGTCGTTCAGCAGCGTCAGCGGCAGGATGCGGATGAACGGTTTGACCGAATCCGGGAAACGTTCGTACGAGAAGAAGACGCCGGAGCAGAGCCACATCGGCATCATGATCAGATTCATCAACCCGCTCACCGCCTCGATCGATTTTGCGCGCGACGCCGTCAGGAGACCGATACCGGAGAACGCGTAGCCGCCGACGATGCAAAGAAGAGCCAGCACGACGATCGAGCCATTGACGCGCACACCGAAAACGATCCAGCCGAAGGCGACCAGTACCGAAATCTCGACGATCAGCCATATGAGCCGCGACAAAAACATCGCCATCAGGTAATCGGTCTTCCGCATCGGAGTGGCCACGAGGCGCTTGAGCAGCTTCTTCATCCGCGCGTTGGCGATGGTGAAGCCCATGCTCCACATTCCGGTCCCCATTAGGTTCATGCCGAGGAGACCGGGGATCAGAAAATCGATGTAGCGGGCGCCCTGCTCATGGACGCGCTCCTCGCGCGACACAACGACGTCGCGCCGGCCGGCGGCGGTCTGCAGAGCATCGTCGGCTGCCTGCCTCGCGCTCAGAGCGTCGGGCCGCGTGGCATCGAAGCGGTAGACGATGGTGTCTGATCCTGCTGATTCTGCCGATTCTGCGATCAACAGCGAGACCTTGCCGCGTCGCAGCGCGTCTCGCGCCTCTTGTTCGTTCATGACACGCGGGAGTAACGTCGACGACTTCCGCAGCGCGGCCAGCCGTTGCTGCGCATTGGGTCCGGCTACGACGGCGATCGGCACCCGGTCAGGCGGCTTCTCGCGGAAGGCAAATCCGAGGGCGAGAGCAAGGATCAGCGGAAAGCCGAAGACCCAGAACATCGCCTCTTTCTCGCGGAGAAACTCCTTCGTTCGCGTCGAGGCCAGCTCGATGATGGGCGGCCGGATGCGCGTTTTCTCAGGCATCGCGAAGCTCCCTTCCCGTCAGCGATACAAAAAGATCTTCCAGCGTCGCTTCATGCGTCGAGAGCGACACCAGCTTCGCGCCCTGTCTCTCGACGGCACCGATCAGTTGGGGCACAGCCTCGGCGAGCGAGTGCACGCGAATCTGCCAGCCGTCGCGATGCGCGGTAACGCCCGCACAGCCGTCAATGGCCTGGACGGCCTCCTGCTCGAGCCGCGGCTCGCTCGTGAATTCGATGACGTTGCGGGCCTGGAGCTTCGCGATCAAGTCGGCGGGCGTGCCGAGGGCAATGAGATGGCCGTGATCGACGATGGCCACTCGATCGCAAAGGCGCTGTGCTTCCTCCATGTAGTGCGTCGTCAGAAGGACTGTTCCTCCCTTCTGACGGAAACGCTGCACGATGTCCCACAACTGCAGCCGGCTTTGAGGGTCGAGGCCGGTCGTCGGCTCGTCGAGAAAGAGAACGTCGGGATTGCCGACCAGCGCGCAGGCCACAGCCAGCCGCTGGCGCTGACCCCCGGAGAGTTTTCCGACGCGCGCGTCGTGTTTCTCATCGAGCGAGAGATCGCGCAGCAAATCCTCGGGATCAGCTCCCGACCTATAGAACGAACGGAACAACCGCAGCGTCTCGAACACGGTCAGCTTCTCGGTAAGCTGCGTTTCCTGCAGCGAGATACCGATCCGCTCGCGCAACTGGCGCTCGTTCTTGCGCCAGGTCAGACCGAGGATCTCGACGTCGCCGGAGTCGGGGCTGGTCAACCCTTCGAGGATCTCGATCGTCGTCGTCTTTCCCGCCCCGTTCGGACCGAGAAGACCGAAGCATTCGCCGTTCTCGACGGAGAGATCGAGCCCGTCGACCGCTTTCACGCCGGAGTAGTACTTGCGCAGATTACGGCAGGAGATGACATCCGGCATTTGGACCGGAGACGATACACTCACTCCTGTGATGCGCGCCATCGTCTTCGATCATTTCGGTGACGAATCGACACTCCGGATCGGTGAAGTGGAATCGCCTCCGATGACGGCCGATTCCTTGCGGATTCGTGTCCGTGCGACAGCCGTGAACCGTGCCGACCTTCTGCAGCGGGAGGGGCACTATCCTCCACCTCCCGGCGCCTCACCAATCCTCGGTCTGGAGTGCGCGGGAGAAGTCATCGAAGTAGGCAACGATGCCGGCGGATGGAGCTCAGGCGACCGCGCCATGGCATTGCTCCCCGGCGGTGGATACGCGGAAGAGGTGGTCGTCCACCATGGATCGGCGATTCATGTGCCGGAAGCGATCAGCGATGAAGAAGCCGGCGCCATGCCGGAGGTTTTCCTGACGGCTTATCTCAACGTCTTCGAGCTGGCGCGCGCGCGGGCAGGCGAGACGCTTCTCGTACACGGGGGCGGGAGCGGCGTCGGCACCGCGGCGATCACGCTCGGAAAGCTCGCCGGCCTGCGTGTCATCGTCACCGCTGGATCCCTCGAAAAGTGTGGGCGTTGTCTGACCCACGGCGCCGATCTGGCCATCAACTATAACGATGAGGACTTCGTCGAGCTCGCCCGCGGCGCAAACGTCATCCTCGACCATATCGGCGCCCGTTACCTTGCCCGCGATCTCGAATGCCTTGCGGTAGGCGGCCGGGTGGTGGTCATCGGTTCCATGGGCGGGCCAGGCACGATCGAGCTGAATGTCGGCGCGCTTCTCAGCAAACGCCAGCAGATCATCGGCTCGACGTTGCGCGCGCGATCGAAAGAGGAGAAGTCTGCGATCGTCGCGTCATTCGTGAGCCGTTTCGGCGACGATCTTCGCGCCGGGCGGATCCGGCCTGTCATCGATCGGGTCTTCCCGTTGGCCGAGGCCGCGGAGGCTCATCGGGCGATGAAAGGAGATCATTTCGGGAAGATCGGGCTGCGGGTATGACGGAGGGGTCGTGCTACCGTATCTGGAGAGGTTCGTATGACACGCACTAAGTTATCCGCGACCTACCGCGTACGGATTCCACGCGAAGTGCGGGAATCGGCGCACCTGAAGCGAGGACAGGAGTTTCAGATCATCGTGAAGGGCGGGATCATTCATCTCGTTCCGGAGCATTCGCTGGACGAACTGCGTGGTTTCGCACGGGGCATATCGACCGAGGGACTGCGGGATAAGAGCGATCGCGTGTGAACGTTGTCGATTCGTGCGGGTGGATCGAGGTATTCGCAGACGGACCCCTGGCGGCCTCGTTCGCGCCGTACCTTCGCGACCTTCGTTCCGTCGTGACGCCCACAATCGTCATTTACGAGGTCTACAGGAAACTGAAGCAAACGACGTCAGAGGATGAGGCACTCTCGGCGATCACGGTCCTTCATCGAACAACGATCGTTCCTCTATCCACGGAGATCGCTCTCACGGCGGCTGATCTGGCGATCCAACACCACCTCTCGATGGCAGACGCGTTTGTGCTCGCGACCGGCTACTCTACAGATGCCGACGTCATAACCAGCGACCGCTCGTTCAAAGACTTGCCACGCGTCGTTTACTTTCCGAAGTCGTGATCGCCTCTACGCTTTGCACCTCTTCGATGAGCGAAAGGGTGAGTATGGCAAGGCGTCGCATGGCCATAAAATGCGTCCGCGAACATCGCATGTCGAGCACTTTGTAATGGCAAGCGAAATAGGACCGGTCCCTGTCTCGTTTGCCCGTGTCCTAAACGATTCCTTTTGAGGGGAGAACTATGCCCGACCAGAAAGCACATGAGGTCCTTCGGAAGCACAACATCTCACTCGATGACGTGAAGGAGCGCCGCGCGACGCTGCATCACCTTCGTCACATCGTTCACGCCGAAGAGCTGCCGTTCGACGTGTTCAAAGCCATCGTCAAACTGCGGCGGTAAGAACAGTGGATCAGTGATCAGGAACAGGGGTGACGTCCTGTTGCTGATCTACTGACCCTCTGATCGGCCTTTCCGGCCCGCCACCAGCACGAAGGCGGCGCCGTAGAGCGCGATGGCGATTGCGGTGAGAAACCGCAGGCCGGTCGCGATCGATGCATACTCCAGGCATCCGCCAACCATCGCCCCCACGAGATTGGATCCCAGCGATGACGTTGCGTCTTCCGACCGCGACAACAGCGTCGAGAAGATGACGCCGGCGAAGCCGATCGGCAGCGCGTTCAACAGTCCGCCGGCGATGCCGCGCCCCAGGAGAGGAAGCGCCAGGAGTTGCGATGGGCGGACCAGATAGCTGATCAGCAGCGCGGCGAAGAGCGCCACAAAGTATGGCGTCAGGTCCCGCGGACGGAAGCGCTGCACGGCCAGATTCGCAGCCAGCGCCATGACCAGCACTCCTGCAAACACCGAGCTGTTGACGATCCACGTGGAGCCGAAGAGAAGCGAGAGGTCGGTCACGCCGCGCGTTTCAATCAGTAGAAATGCCGCCCCCATCAGGAACAGTACCGGATCGAAGCCGCTGCCATAGAGGCGTTTGCCGAACGCGATCCGCGCACCCGCGGCGGCGCAGACGAGGATGCAAACGAGCATGGTCACGTAGCCGGTGGGGAACGTGTTGGGGCGGAGGTAGAGAAACGGCCAGTCGTCGGTGGTCACGCGCGTGGCATCGAGGTCAATTGCCATCGGCACCTCGAAGATCACCGGCCGGGACGGCAGGCGCGTCTGTCCTTTCGTCACGATGAACGTAAACGCCGTCGATTCCGAAAAGACGAAGACGCGTGGTGTCTGGCCGGTGGCCTCGGTGATCACGGCGAAGATCCGGTCGGCGATCCATTTGCCGGCGTAGACCGAGAACGAAATGCTGAGCGCTCCTCCCGGCCCGACGTGATTCCAGGCCGAGCGAATGGCCTCGACGGTGTAGACGTAGTTGTCGAGCCGCAGGGACGCCATCGATGAAAACATGGCGTGCGAGTCGAGAAGACCGAAGCAGACGATGTCGAACCGGTCGTTCGGATGCTGCTCCAGGTAGGCCCGGGCATCGTTCACCACCGGCACCGCGCGCGGATCGCTATACGGACGCTCCGGGTGGAAGCGCTTCCCGATCGTGATGATCGTCGGATCGATGTCGACCGAAACGACCTGGCCGAAACCGTTGCGCAGTGCCGCGGCGACGTCGTTCCCGGTTCCCGCGCCCACCACGAGCGCTCGCCCCTTGCCTGCCGGCACGCGGAATGGAAGGTCGTACATATAGCGGTACTTGGCCAGAAAGTACCGTTGCTGTTCGGTGTAGATCGGGTTGGTGATGTTCGAGGTGCGGAGGTCGAGGAGAAGCTGATGCGCATCGCGGTTCGCGGCAAGCGCAAACGGATGACCCGGGATCACGGTCGAGTAGCCGAGATCCAATCGGTTGTACGGCGAAAAGAGCGCGTGCTGCACCGAGAGCTGTGCGAGCACGACCACTGCTACGGCGCAAACGATCGAAAGAATTCGCGGCGACAGAATGACGAGAGGAATCACTGCCAGTGCCAGCCAGACCGGAGGCGTGGTGCCGAGAGCCGCGGCGACGGTCATGGCGATGACGCCGAGGAGGGAGCCGGCAAGATCGGCCGTGTAGGCGCGCAGTGGACGAAGACTGGAGAATAGGGGCCCAACCACACTGCCGGCGCAGACGAAGATCCAGACCACGAGCGCGAACAGCGCTACGATCTTCGTCAGATTCATGAAAAACGTCTCATTGCCGCGCAACGTCTCCGCGCCCCAGATCGACAGCGTCGGATCGGGGAAGGCGATGCGCAGCAGATGGAGTTGCGCCGAGAAGGTCAGGATTGCCGCGAGAACGACGAGCGACGGCAGCGCAACGTGGATCAGACGTGGACGACGGCGTCCGATGGCGACGCCGAGGCCCATGCCGAGAAAGCTCGCCATCAGCAGGATGTTGTTCAGGTAGGCGAATATCCGCACCTGATGCGACATCCAGCGGATGATGGCCAGCTCGAGTGCGAGGATCGCGAACGTTGCCAGGCCGAGGCGAAATGCGCGCGTGCGCTCGGTTAGTCCTGGTTCCTCAGTCAAGCCCCGGGATGATACCGCCGACACCCGGGCAACAAGCTGCAATACAATGACCCGCTCATTCCGCCCTGGGGGACTTCGACTTTGCCGTTCCGCGACAATGCTCAGCGCCTTATCGACCAAAAGAAATTCGACGAGCTCGAGTCCCTCTGGATGTCGCAGCTCGACAGCGACCCGAGCGACGTCGACTCGTTCATAGCGATGGCCAGACTGCTCCGTAAATCGGAGCAGCGCACGCAATCCGACACGCTCCTCGGCCTCCTCTCCGACACGTTGCTGGAGAAGAAACTGTGGCCGCTGCGCCTCCAGGTGCTGAAAGAGTTCGGCCGCCTCTCGAAACATCCGGCCACGCTGCGCCCGCAGATCGAGCAGGCACTGCGGGGCGCACACGGCTGGCACAAGAACTTCCAGCGTGTCTACAACTTCGCCGGATTCACCGACCCGGCCAGCAACCCGGTCGACAGGGCGGAGAAGATCGAGACCTGGCTCCGCTACGACGAAGGAGAGATGTACTTCATGGCCGGCCGCGGCGCCGGCATCGTCACGGAGCTGAACCCGGACCTCGGCATCGCCCGGCTCGACTTCGAAAAAGACAAGCGCGTTCCCGTCCCGATCGGTGCCGCGGCCAAGTACCTCGTGCCGCTTCCCGCCGGCCACGTTCTTCGCGAGAAGTTCTCGGATCCCGAGACGCTACGTTCCGAGGCGAAGAAGTCACCCGCGCAATTCTTCGCCCGCATCCTGCAGAGTTTCGGCCGTCCGATGCAGATGGCCGAAGTTCGCGATGCCGTCATCGGCATCGTTCCCGAGGAAAAGTGGGGCTCGTGGTGGACCACCGCGCGCAAGAATCCGCAAATCGTCATCAGCGGCGGCGGCGCCAAGGCTACGTATTCGTGGAGCTCATCGTCGGGCGAAGCCGATGAAGCGATCAAGCGCGATTTCGACCGCGCCGATCCGAAAGGAAAGCTCGATCTGGCGCGGAAGCACAGCGCGCGCAGCAAGGATCTGGCGGACTACATCTCGGGGAAACTGGCCTCCGAGGCCGCGCGGCTGGCACCACGAGACCCCGCCGCGGCTTGGCAGATCGCGGCCACCCTCGAAGCGCTGCCTGGCGAATACACGTCGGAGCTCGATCCGAAATCGCTCATCACCGGCGCGCTGGCATCGCGCGTGATCGCCGCCGTGAGCGACAAGCCTCTGCGCGAGCGCGCGCTCAAGCAGGTCCGCGAGATGCATCCGGAATGGCCGAAAGTCTTCAGCGAAGTCTTTTTCATCGACGAAGATCCGCGCATTCTCTCCCTCATCATCACGTCGCTCGAGGAAGAGGGGCACGCCGAGCTGCGCGATCGGCTGATCGACGAGACGCTCCGCTATCCCCGCCGCCACCCCCGTGCCTTCTACTGGTTCGTCAAACAGCTCAACGAGCAGGAGACTCTTTCGGAGAAGGCGAATTACAACCTGCTCTTCCAAGTCGTCGACGCCATCAGCTCCGATGAGTTCTCGGCCGTTCGCGCCCGGCTAAAGGACATGTTCGATCACGGCGGCCTGATCCTGCGCATCATTAGCGGTGTCGACAACGAGGAGCAGGCGCGAAAGCTCGTCGAGACACTCGACCGTTACGGCGCCATCGAGGAGTACCGCCGCGAGACGGCCAAACACGCAGCGTTGATGAAGTTCCCGCACCTGCGCGAGCCTGAGGCGGAGCCGGTCTATGCGACGGCGCAATCGCTGGAGCAGAAGCGCGCGGAGCTGACGAATCTCAAGACCGTGGAGATTCCGGCAAACTCGCGCGCGTTACAGGCGGCGCGGGAGATGGGCGATCTGCGCGAGAACTTCGAATACAAAGCGGCGCGCGCCCGCGCCGAGTACCTTTCCGCACGTGTCGGCGAGCTGGCTTCGGAGATCTCGCGCGTACAAGTGCTGAATCCGGAGCAGGTCGATACGTCGATCGTCCGCGTCGGCACCAAGGTTGCGCTGACAAACGGCGACGTCCGCCGCGAGGTGACCATTCTCGGCCCGTGGGAATCGGCGCCTGAACATGGCGTCTACTCCAACCAGTCGGACGTCGCCAAGGCGCTCCTGGGGCATGCCCCGGGCGACCTGGTCACGTTCATGGGGAACGACTACCAGATCGAGTCGATCCGAATCTGGAGCGCGGCGGCTACACCCGTCTGATCGAACGCACGACGCGGCGAACAGGGCCGGCGGAAGCTCTCGCCAGCCATTGTCTTGAGATTGGACGTTACGATGCCGCGATAGCGGCTTGGGAAGGTAGACAGAATGGAGTGACCCGCTCGCTCGTGTACCTTTCGTGGGTTACGCCCCGAGGGGTGCAGAGCCAACATACAGGAGGAAACGGGTCATGA
>JADGNY010000111.1 GCA_017883235.1 Thermoanaerobaculia bacterium
CACACGTGGGGCGCCCTCGGGCAACGTTGTGTCGCGGTGCCGACACACGTGTGGCGCCCTCGGGCAACGTTGTGTCGCGGTGCCGACACACGTGTGGCGCCAACGGGCAACGTTGCGTCGATGAGCCGACACACGTGTGGCGCCCACGGGAAACGTTGTGTCGATGGGAGACGCATGTGCCTCAAAAGCGCGCAGCGTTGCGACACGACACCTGGGAGCGCGGGCGTCTCGTCCGCGTTTGATGATCGGCATCCTGCTGCTTGCACGCGCGGGCGGGACGCCCGCGGTCCCAGGGGGGGTACCTTACCGCTCCTACGTGTACAACCCGCCGCTCACATTCATCACCGTGCCGGTGATGTAGGCGGCCTGTTCCGAGGCCAGGAAGGTGACGGCGTAGGCGACGTCGTCTGGGGTGCCGAGGCGGCGCAGGGCGATGCGCTCCACGAGCGCGGTGCGCGCCTCGTCGGTCAGGGCATCGGTCATCGCGGTGCGGATGAAGCCGGGGGCGACGGCGTTGACGGTCACGTTGCGCGATCCGATCTCCAGCGCCAGCGATTTCGTGAAGCCGATGAGCGCGGCTTTCGACGCGGCGTAATTCACCTGGCCCGGATTGCCGGAGAGGGCGACGATCGAGGAGATGTTGATCACGCGTCCCCATCGGGCCCGGAACATCTTCTTCAACACTTCCTGGGTGATGTGAAACGCGGGGTCGAGGTTGGTGCGAAGAACGTTCGTCCAGGCTTCGGGTTTCATGCGCAGGAAGAGATCGTCGTCGGTGATGCCGGCGTTGTTGACGAGGATGTCGATCGGCTGCCGCTCGATGACGGCCTTGATCCGGTCGCGCACATCGTCGCTGGTGATGTCGAGTTGGACCGCCGAGGCGTTACCGCCGCTGCTGACGATCTCGGCGGCGACGCGCTCGACGTTCTCGAGATTCCGCGCCGCGCAGATGACCAGGGCGCCGGTCCCGGCGAGCCTGCGGGCGATGGCTTCGCCGATGCCGCGCGAGGCACCTGTGACGAGAGCGGTACGGCCGGTGAGATCGATGTTCATCGCATGCTCTCCACAAACTTCTCAATCGACGGCACGTCGGACACATTGATCAACTCGACCGAGGGGTCGATCCGCTTGACCAGTCCCGTCAGCACGTTGCCCGGTCCGATCTCGACGAAACGGCGAACGCCCATCATCACCATCTTATGCACCGACTCCACCCACCGCACGGGCGATGCCACCTGGCGCACGAGCGCGTTGCGGACGGCGGTTGCGGTGCCGATCGGCGAGGCGTCGACGTTCGAGACCAGCGACATCCAGAGATCCTTGACGTGCGCGTTTTCGAGCAGCGGCCGCAGCCGCTCCTCGGCCGGTTTCATCAGCTCGCAATGGAACGGCGCCGATACCGGCAGCGGCAGAGCGCGGCGCACGCCGTGCGCTTTGGCAACGGCGATGGCGCGGTCGATGGCGTTCTTCGTTCCGGCGATGACGATCTGGCCCGGCGCGTTGATGTTGGCAACGGAGAGGATCTCCCCTTCGGCCGCCTCCTCGCAGATGGCGCGCGCTTCTTCGACCGTCGGTCCCATCAGAGCCGCCATCCCTCCGGTGCCGACGGGAACGGCTTCCTGCATGAAGCGGCCGCGCATCCGCACGATCTGTGCGGCGTCCGCGTCCGTCAGCCCGCCGACGCTGACGATGGCGCTGTACTCGCCGAGGGAGTGGCCGGCGACGACGTCGCGCCGCGTGGCGCCGAGCTCTTCGAGCACGGCATGAATGGCGGAAGAGACGGCCAGGATGGCCGGCTGGGTGTTCTCGGTCAGCTTGAGCTGGTCGTCGGGACCTTCGAAGCAGAGCCGCGAGATCGAAAAGCCGAGCGCTGCGTCGATGTCGTCGAAGACGCGGCGCGCGGCCGGAAACGCCTCAGCCACATCTCTCCCCATCCCGGCGTACTGGCTTCCCTGCCCCGGAAAAATGAATGCCGTGTTGTGCTCCATGGGGCCGGAATCATACATGGAGCGGAGCGGCTACAATCCGCGCGAATGCCGATCGACGCGCGTGCAAAACTCCTCCGCCAACTGCGGGGAGCGTATTCGGGCGAGCTGGCCGCGGGATATGCGTATCGAGGTCACTGGAAGAGCATTCGGGAAGGGCCCGACCGCACACGCATCCAGCAAATCGAGGCGGAGGAGTGGCACCACCGCGAGCTCGTCGGGGACCTGCTGCGCACGCTGGGCGGCAAGCCAAGTCCGTTTCGCGAAGCGATCTTCTGGTGCATCGGACGCGGGATCGCCGCGTTCTGTCACGTCGGCGGCTGGTTCGCGCCGATGTACGGCGCCGGCCGGCTGGAGCGCGGCAACATCGTCGAGTACGAAGAAGCCGCGGTCTACGCCAGTGAATGCGGCCACGACGAGATGGTCGACTGCATCCTGACGATGGCCGAGGTGGAGTGGGAGCACGAGTTCTTCTTTCGCAGCAAGGTCCTCGACCATTGGATGCTACGGATCTTCAAGGTCTGGCCCGCGCCGCCGCCGAAGGAGACGATTCGGGGTGGCTGAAGGCTCTATCCTGACGGTGTCGCGCAGCGGCACCCGTCAGGATCTCCGGTGGCACCGCGAGGTCGTTGCCAGGAGCAGGGATCGAGCGGAACCACTAAAGATCGTCGCCAACAAGAAAATTCAAGCGCGACCTCACCGGAGATCCTGACGAGTGTCGCTGCGCGACACAGTCAGGATGAAGGCATGTTGTCGACGATCGCTGGTAGTTCCGCCATCCCTGCTCCTGGCAACAACCTCGCGGTGCCACCGGAGATCCTGACAGGCTCGCTGCGCTCACCGTCAGGATGAAAAGAAAGCTAACGCGGAATCAGCTTCACTTCCAGCCGGTAGTCCGCGCGCAGCTTCCGCATGGCGGCGTTCTGGATGTTGTCGCTGAGGTTCTGCAGGGGGAAGAGGAGCATGTCGAGCGTGGTGGCGCTCTGCTCGAGTTGATGGTGCTCCTCTTCACGCAGCGGTAACCCTTCCTTGAGGACAAGGCCGCGATCGAAGCGCATGTGCAGAGGGCGATAGCCTTCGGCGGCAAGATCGATCGTGCAGCGCTCCGGGTAGCGCGGGACGTCGACACGCAACGGTGTCGTTCCCTCCTCGATCCTGCCGGCGCCGCAATCGAGACTCACCGATGCATGTGATGGCACGCTCCAGAGCTCGACGACGTTCGGCTCCGGACGTTCGTTGACGGATGTCGATGCGCAACCGGCGGCGGCGAGCACCATTAGGATGGCTGAGGCAAGGAGAATGGCTGATGCGACGTTCTTGCGCATGATTCACCTACTGCGTGGCGAGCACCTGGCTGTCGTGCTCGCGTTTGTGGAGGTCATTGACCTTGCTCATGATCTTCGCATCGATCTGGTTGATGGCAAAGTCGCGCGCCACGCGGATGGCGTTCTTGATGGCCTTGGCGTTGGAGCGGCCGTGGCAGACGATGCATCCACCCTTGACGCCGAGGAGCGGCGCGCCGCCGTATTCGGAGTAGTCCATCCGCTTCTTCAGCCCCTCGAATGCGCTCTTCGCCAGCAGGCCGCCGATCTTCCGCGTCCACGAGCGCTTCATCTCCTGGCGCAGCGTGGTGGTAACGAACTCGCCGAGGGCCTCAGAGGCCTTGAGGACGACATTGCCGGTAAAACCATCGCAGACGACGACGTCGGCGTTGCCGTTGTAGACGTCGCGGCCCTCGGCATTGCCGATGAAGTTGAGGCCCGTCTCCTTCAGGACGCGGTAGGTCTCCTTCGTCAGCTCGTTGCCCTTCCCCTCTTCTTCGCCGATCGAAAGGAGGCCGACACGCGGGGCGGCGATGTCGAACAGCATCTGCGCGTAGAAGTGGCCCATCACGGCAAACTCGCGGAGGTGAGCGGGCTTGGCATCGACATTCGCGCCGACGTCGAGCAGGAGTGTGTGGCCCTTCAGACTCGGCACCACGGTGGCCAGCGCCGGCCTGCTTACCCCTTCGATCATCCCCATGACGGCGCGTGCCGACGTCCAGGTGGCGCCGGTGTTGCCCGCCGACACGAAGGCGTTGGCGCGCCCCTCGGCGACGAGATTCGCGCAGACGCGCACGGATGAGTTGCGCTTGCGCCGCAACGGCGCGAGAGCGGTGTCGTCCATCGTGACCACTTCGCGGGCGTCGAAGACTTCGATGTTGCGCGGGGTCGCGCCCGCCGCGGCGAGCTCTTTCCGGACCACGTCTTCCTGCCCGACGAGGATGATCTCGACCGGAAATTCGGCCGCCGCCAGGAGGGCACCCTTCACCACCTCGGACGGCGCATGATCGCCGCCCATGGCGTCGAGGGCGATGCGGATGACCTCAGTCATCGAAGGTGAAGGCTAAAACGCGCCCTTGACCGCGATGACTTCGCGGCCTTTGTAATAGCCGCACTTCGGGCAGACACGGTGCGGCATCTTCTTCTCGTGACACTGCGGGCACGTCGACAATGACTTCGCTTCCAGGAAGTCATGCGCGCGTCGTGTCCGTGTTCGGGTTCTCGAATGGCGCCGTTTTGGGTTAGGCATCTTGTTGCTCCTTGATGATGTTAGTGGGGATGAGTAGATTAGTGGATTAGTGGATTAGTAGATTAGTGATTCGTCGGAGTGCCGCTTTCCTAATCCACTGATCTACTAATCCACTGATCTACTGATCCACTAATCTACTTCTTCTGATCACTGTTCGTTCTTCTTCGCCAACTCCGCCCGGATCCCCGCCAGCGTGCCCCAACGCTCGTCGCTGACCGCGGTCTGGCACGAGCATCCTTCGCCATTCCTGTTCGTACCACACTGCGGACAGAGACCGAGACAGCTCTCCGTACACAACGGCTTCATCGGAATGGCGAGCTGGACCTGCTCGGCCGCCAGATCGCGAAGCGAAACCGACCGCTCCGTGTAGAACTCGATGTCGAGCTCGTCCGGGGTAATCTCGATCTCAACATTTTCCGCTGAAACCTCGTGACGAGGGCGGAATCTTAAGTGAAACTCGGATGAGGACGCAAACGGGAAGGGCTCGACGCAGCGCGAGCAGAGAAAATCGGCGGCGAACAGGGTCGAACCGTCCGCCAGATACTCGGCAGGAAGATGGCCTTTGCTCGCGTTGGCGTCGAGAGACACCGGACCGATGGCCGCAAGCTCGATGCGGGCCAGTTCCCCGGTGGTGAACTGGTACGTCCGCTCGTAGCGTTGCGGGCCATATTTGTCGATGTCGTCGAAGACGATCCGTTCTTTGTCCGGCATGGTGTTCGAGGCTGTAACTGCGCCCTCCCGGCTTCTATTTCGCCCCGATTCTTACCTTTAGCTCCTCCACCGAGCCGTCGTCCGAGGCGGCCGCTTCGAGCACCGTGGCCCCCTTCAGCGCATCGATCCAACGCCCGAGGTCGCGCGCGGAACGGAAAAAACGGGGGGCGGCGACCCGCAGGCCGATGCTGCCGCCGAGGCGGCCGAGGATCGGAACGAGACGCTTCGGGTCGGCACGGACCGCCCACTTGCCCGCGGGCCATGAGCCGGGCTGGAACGCATCCTTTAGATATAGGTCGATGGAATCGTCGAAGGAGAGGAGCAGTGCTCCGCCGTGCTCAGCCGTACGGATATGGATGCCGAGCGACTCCCCCTGCTTCACTTTGTTGACGAATTCCTCGAAGGAGGCGCGGCGGGGAGGATCGTCGGTGACGGAGATGACGCCCTTGGGCCGCGGCAGAAACTTGTGCGTGTCGATGTCATAGACGGTGAGGGTTCCGCCGTTCTCGACCAGTGACGAGACTCTCGTTCCGAAGACGCGGTTCATGTCCTCGACGACGCGCGGCATCGTGGCGAACGTAGCGGTCAGAATGGCGCCGCGGGCAAACTGTGCGGGCTGGGTCAACGGAGCGGCTGCCGGTTCATCGGCATCGCGCGCGGCTCGTGAGGTGAAGAGGATGTCGTCCGATGTGACCGAGAGCGACGTCACGGCCGGCCGGCCGATCGGGGGGAAGGCGCCTCGGGAGCCGCGCCGCTGGACGACGAAGGCGTCGCCGGGAGGCAGTTTTTCGGCGAGAGCAAGAATCGGCGCGAGATCGTTTGCGTTGATCGGCGCTCCAGACGGCGCGGTGAGAAGAAGGGTCTCTCCGAGGTCGCCGCCGAACATCATGTAGGTCCGGACCAGCGCGGCCCGGAACGGATCGAGGCGCACAAGGTAGTGCGTGGCCGTGGCATCCCGCCAGGCCAGGAGGTCGGCGCCGCCGATCATCCACGGCGAGGGAAGAGAGTGCGACCGTTCCCACTGCCCGACCACTTCGCTGGTAACCGGATTGGCGCGCATCTTGGCGTCGAGCGCGGCGGCGGTGGGGATCAATGCGAACGATTCCGCCGACCCCGGTACCTCGGCGATGAGCGCCCGCTGCGCGTCCGTGAGCGGAAAGCGGACGCCCGCCGACGTCTTCGGCGTAGTCGCCACCAGGTAGATGGCGATCATCGCCACGAGCGCGACGAGGATGATGACGATGATGATGAGCTTCTTCATATGCTGCGCTATCGCGCGTTGTCTGCGCTATCGCGCGTTGTCTGCGCTTTGCGCGTTCTCGGTTGCCGGTTCGAGGCGCATTGTCTCAGAAGCGTCGAATCCCAGGAACTTGGCAACGGACAACGCGCGATAGCGCAGACAACGCGCGGAGCGCAGACAACGCGGCGAAGCCGCAGACAACGCGCGCGAAGCGCGCAGTAAGTTACGATCCGCCCTGGCATGCCGTCCACGGTCAGCACCGTCGTTCACACTTTGAGCCAGGCTCTGCGCGAGCGCGTCGCGCGCGAGTTCCACACCGCCACGCGGCGCGAACGGATACTGCGCATCGGCGTCGACGTCCGCCCTTTTTATGAGCCTCTGACCGGGATCGGCTGGTACCTCTACCACCTGCTGCACGAGATCGCGAAGCACGACGACGTCGAGCTCTACCTCTTCGGCGACGCGCGCGTGACCGACTTCGGCCCAACCCTGCATGCCGATCTGCCAGCCAACGCGCGGCTCTGCTGGTTCGATCTGCGCGGTCAGGGGCTGATCTCGGGCAAGTCGCGCGCGCTCGCGGCAGCGGCGTACGTGGCCTGGATGAAGCTGATCGACGTCGATGTGATGTTCGGCGCCAATTACTTTCTCCCCCGTCTCCTCGGCGCGGTGGCCCGCCGCCGCGCCGTCACGATCCACGATCTGACGTTCAAGCGCTTCCCCGAACTGCTGCAGAAGGAAACGCTGGTGAATCTCGAGCACCATATGCAGCGCGAGCTCGCCCACTCCGACGCCGTGATCTGCGTTTCCGAATCGACGCGGCAGGATCTGCTTCACTTCTACGACATCGATCCAACACGCGCGGTGACGATCCTCTCCGGCCTCGCCGAGCCAGTCTCCGACCCCCGACCCCCGACCCCCGACTCCCTTCCCAGCAACTACATCCTCTTCGTCAGCACGATCGAGCCGCGCAAGAACCTCGACGTGCTGCTCGACGCGTATGCGCGCCTCCGCGCGCGCGGCGCGTACGGCGGCGCTCTGGTGGTGGTGGGGCGGGTCGGCTGGAAGTCGGAGGCGATCGTGGCACGGCTGCGTGCGCCGGGCGTCCATCATCTCGACTATCTCCCTTCCGCGCAGCTCGCCTCGGTCTACCGCAACGCGGAGCTGTTCGTCTTCCCATCGATCTACGAGGGTTTCGGCTTTCCGCTGCTCGAAGCGATGGCATACGGAGTGCCGTCGATCGCGGCACGGTCATCGTCGCTCCCCGAGATCGGAGGCGATGCCGCGCTCTACTTCGATCCGCGCGACGCGCGCGCGCTCGAAACGCAGATCGAATCGGTGTTGACCGACCCCGTGCTGCGCAAGAAGCTCGCGGAGGCAGGCGTCGCCCAGGCGGCGCGATTTCGCTGGGATGTCGCGGCGGAGAAGACGCTCGAGGTCCTGCGGCGTTGCGCAGGGTTGGCGTAGGGACGTGAACCTCGTTCCGAGATTCGATACTCTCCAATCGAGAGCCCTTCTCCCCCAGCGCTTTTCAGCTGGGGGAGAAGGTGCCGAAGGCGGATGAGGGGGCGTTTCACGAGAGCGTAAGTTGCGCGCGAGTGAATTGTGCACGTGAACGTTCCTCGCTACTCATGCTTCGCATTCCGAACGAGCAATTGATTCGTGACTCGGAGATCGTTGTCGAAATGATCCAGGCGGCCATCGAACAATGCCTCAGATGGCGCGAGAACGGACCCCCTCATCCGCCTTCGGCACCTTCTCCCCCAGCTGAAAAGCGCTGGGGGAGAAGGGCTCTCGATTGGAGGGCAGCGAATCTTGGGCCGAGGCTCGCGACGTGTGGGGAATGGGTTTTTTCACAACCTCTTGGGGCAGCTACACTGACCTCACGAATATGCAAGTCACCATCGACGGCCGCGCGCTCGTCGGCAATCGGACCGGCATCGGCGTTCACACCGCTGAGATCGCGGGACGGCTGAGCGGCTCGCCGCTCATCGCCTCACACGCGGAGATCGCCGACCGCTCGGGCCTCGATCGCTGCCGCTTCCGCGTCGATCCGATGCCGCTCGGCGTCGCCTGGCAGCAACTGGTGCTGCCGCGCATCGCCACCGATGGCGTGCTCTGGGCGCCGCACGGGACGCTCCCCCTCGCGCTCCGCATCCCCTCGGTGACTACCCTTCACGATTTCAGCTCGCTCACGATGCCGCTTCGCCACCGCATCAAGACGATGCTTTCTTTCAACCTCTTCATCGGCCGAAGCCTGCAGATGGCGACGCGGATCGCCGCGGTGTCGCGTGCGGTGGCCGAGGAGGCCGTGCGGTGGTTCGGCGTGGCCAGGGGGCGGATCGACATCGTGCCGAACGGCGTCGATGAGTTTTTCACGCCCGACGGTGACGAGGACGATTACGTTCTCTTCGTCGGCACGATCGAGCCCCGCAAAGGGCTCGACGATCTGCTGGCGGTGTGGGACTCGCTGCCGGCGCCGCGGCCGCGCCTCATTCTGTGCGGTGATGCGGGATGGGGGAACGTGACGCTGCCGCGCGATGCTGAGGTGACGGGTTATGTCAGCCGCACGCGGCTGCGCGAGCTGTACCGCCACGCGCGCGCGTTCGTCTACCCATCGCGGTACGAGGGCTTCGGCATTCCGCCGCTGGAGGCGATGGCATGCGGCGCGCCGGTCATCGCCACGCGCACGGGGGCCATTCCCGAATACGGCGAGGGAGCGGCGATGCTGATCGATCCGGGCGACCGGGTTGCGCTGAACGATGCGCTCGTCCGCTTGCTCGCAGACGCTTCGCTGCGGCGCGAGCTGGGTAACCGGGGAGTAGAGCGCGCGCGGCCATACACGTGGGATCGAAGCGCGGCGCTGATGACGCAGCTTCTCGCAGAGGCGTCACGATGAGAGTCGGCATCGACGCCCGGAAGATCGCCGACTTCGGAATCGGCACCTACATCCGAGGACTGTTGCAGGCGCTCGTGACGGCGGCCGGCGACGACACGTACCTCGCGTTTGCTCCGGAACGGCTGGCGCATCTCCTGCCGGCAGAGGTGGAGCATGTGGCCATCGACGCGCCGCACTACTCGATCCAGGAGCTCATCGCCGTCGGCCGCGCGGTCGATCAGGCCGGGATCGATCTCTTTCATGCGCCACACTACGTCGTGCCGTTCACGCGCACGCCATTCGTCGTGACCGTCCACGATCTCATCCATCTCCATCACCCCAACCCGCTGGCGCGGATGTACGCACGGCAGATGATCGGCCGCGCCGTGCGCAACGGCCGGCGCGTGCTGACGGTCAGCGAGGCGGTGAAGCGCGACATCGTGGCCGTCTTCGGCTGCCTCGGCGATCACGTCGTGGTCACGCCGAACGGCGTCGGCGCACCGTTCGCAGCACCCGGCCCCGCGGCGGAGGGGCGCTACTTCCTCTACGTCGGCAACGACAAGCCTCACAAAAACGTCGATGTGCTCGTCGAGGCATCCACATCTCTCGAAGGCTCGGCTCTCGTTCTGACCGGTGCACCCTTCGAGCGCTTCCGCGCGCGCGATGGCGTCGTCGTCACCGGTTTCGTCGACGACGGCGAACTGGCCGCGCTCTACCGCGGTGCGATCGCGCTGGTGATGCCGAGCCGCGAAGAGGGGTTCGGCCTTCCGGCGCTCGAAGCGATGGCGTGCGGAGGCGTGGTGATCACATCGAACGATCCCGCGCTCGTCGAGATCACCGGCGATGCCGCGCTGCACGTGAATCTGAACGGTGAGCCGGACGCCGATGCGCTGCGCGATGCCATGCGGCGCCTGGCATCGGATGAAGCGCTTCGTCGAACGCTGGCTTCGCGCGGCATCGAACGGGCGCGAACGTTCACGTGGAGGCGCTGCGCGGACCTCACGCGCGGCGTGTATCGCGCCTCGATCGGGCGCTGAAATCCGCGTTTTTTCGTGGAACGGACGTGGAACACTTCGTCCGGATTACGATTTTGATAAACAATTGCTTGACAATATGAGTTAACGATCGCATATTAACGACAAGTTAAAACGATGATCGCCACGAACTGGAAAAACAACCTCGAAGGTCCGGTGCATGTCGAAGGTCGTCGTCTCTCCAATCCCCGCCGCATTCCACACGCGATCAGTTGGCCGGAGAAATCCGGTGTGTTTTGCCAAGTAGGCGCGACCGTGAGGTCCCGTACGGCATGAAAGGTAGGTGAGCTAAATGGCCGCAAAGAAGGCAGCTAAGAAGGCAGCGAAGAAGCCCGCGAAGAAGAAGGGTAAATAAGCACTATCATCGACTTTTGGGGAGTCGTACTCGAGGGGCCGCAAGGCCCCTCGTTTTTTTCGATAACCTTTTCGCCGGCGCGCCGTTCTTCACCTGTGGAGGACGATCCCCATGCGCAGAGTCTCCCTGCTGACCGTTGCCGCGCTGCTCGTCGCGGGCGCTGCCCTCGCCAACGAAGAGGTATCCCACTCATTCGCCGTCACCGCGGCTCGCGGTCACGTTCGACGGGTCGTCATCGACATCCCAGCCGGTGAGTTCCGCATCCGCAATGGCGCCGCGGACCGGATCGCCTTGCACGGTATCAGCACCCGCCACTTCGAGGGGTACAGGCGGCGGGCGCAGGAGCAGCAGATCGCCGACGACATCTCCGCCGAGGTCGCGATCAACGGGGATGAAGCGATCGTGCGGCGCCACTTCGGTCCGAACGCGCAGAGCTGGAGCGCGAAGAGCTACCACTCCGCGGTCGAGATCACCGTCGAGCTACCGCCCGGGGTCGACGTCGAGCTGTCCACACGCTACGGCTCGGTCGACATCGACGGCGCCTTCGGAGACATCGACACCGATCTCCGCGCCGGCGAGGTCCACGTCCGCACCCCTCGTGCGAATGTCCGCAATCTCACGGCGTCGGTGAGCATCGGCGAAGTTCACACCTACTTCGGCGACCGCTACATCGAGAACGAGGGAGTATTTCCCCATTCGGCGCGCTATCACAACGCCGGCGGCAGGTCGGACGTTAGCGTCCACACGACGTTCGGAGAGGTGCACGTTACGCTGACGCAGTGAGGGCTTCGATGTGCACAGACACTCTTGTCTGTGCCTTGCGCGCTTTGATTGGCGGGCTGGCGCGTTTGTGATCGCGGAGAGCGGGCATCCTGCCTGCTCCCGGCGGGCGTCCTCGCCCGACGGTGGGGACGAAGGCGAACGTAACTGTTGGGCAAAAACGCCGGCGCCCTGATTCGCGTTGTTTCATGTTCAAAACGCGGATAGAGACAGGCCGCCGTTTCGGGCCGACATTTACGTTCACCGTCGTCCCCACCGTCGGGCGAGACGCCGCGCCGGGAGCAGGCAGGATGCCCGCTCTCCGCGCCAACGCCGGCGAGATGCTACGGCTTGGTGGCCTGGCTACGGACGAACTGCTTTGCTTCCTCGCGCGTGGTGATCCTGCCTTCCAGCTCTGCTTCGAGGAGAGCGCGTTTGAGCACGCCGACGCGCGGACCTGGCTCGATGCCGGCGATCGAGGCGATCTCGTCACCGGTGAGGATCGGTTGCATCGAGAAATCGGGAAGATCGATGCCATCGTCACGCCCGAGGGCGCGGAGCATCGGCGGGAGTTGGCGGGCGACCTGCTCGCCGGCGTCGTAGAGATCGACAAGCAAGCGTTTGTCGCGCAGGCGCTGGAGCGCATGGATGTCGCGCATCAGCGAGTCGCTCAGCCGCCAGCGCTTCACAAATGCGTGCGCATCGCCGGCCAGGAGCGCCAGCGCGGCGGCGAGCGGCACGTCATCGGAGTGAAAAACGGCATCGAGCACACGGCCGAAGAGCGGGACGTCGAGCCCCGTTTGGCGCAGGAGCGCCACCGCGCGGCGGAACGCATTCGCGGAAAAGATCACCGTCAGCTCGTAAGCGACCCGTTCGACGGAGACGTTCGCGATGCGTTCGGCCCGGCCGCGAATCGCGGCAAGCGTGGCCTCGTCGACCCGGAAGTCGAACCGCACTGCCATGCGCACCGCTTTGAGCATCCGAAGCGGGTCGTCGTCGAAGTTTGCGGCGTCGACCATGCGCACGAGGCGGCGATCCAGATCGCCGCGGCCATCGTGCGGATCGAGAAGCGCGCCCGAGCGAAGGTCGACGGCCATGGCGTTGATGGTGAAGTCGCGCCGGGCAAGATCGGCGTCGATGCTGCCATCGAGCAACGCCGCGAAGTCGTAAACGTGCGGCCCGTCGACGACGCGATACGCGCTGAGATGTTCCTCGCGCCCGAGGCGGATGACCTTGCGGCCAAGCACCCGCGCGGCGGCGAGCGGATCGAGACAGGCCACGTCGACGTCCGCCGGCGCCACGCCGAACGTCAGATCGCGCACGGCGCCGCCGACGACATAGGCGTCGAGAGGGATATCGCGGAGGCGCGGGAAAAGACGGAAGAGGTCGTCGAGAAGTGTCAGTTGGTTGTGCATGGCGCCAATCCGCATCTTTCACAGTATTGCTTGAAACTCTTGCCACGCCGTTTCATCGAGAGTCCTTCTCCCCCCGCGGTTTCTTTGCGGGGGGAGAAGGTGCCGAAGGCGGATGAGGGGGGCGTATACGCGATACACGCGATTTACCGACGCGAGTCCGAGACCGATTGAAAGCATGTCGCGCGCGAAGTTACACCCGCGTGAACGCCCCCTCATCCGCCTTCGGCACCTTCTCCCCCAGCTGAAAAGCGCTGGGGGAGAAGGACTCTCGATTGGAGGAACTGCCGAGAACGAACCGCTCGCACGACGCCACATGCTCCCAAGTTCCGCCACCCTCCTCTCTCGAGGTAAAGGGTGCCGGCGATTCTACTCAGCGTGTGAGAAATTCAGCGTAGGCGAAGCCTACGAAACCACATTTCTCAACACGCCGATCCCCTCGATCTCCACTTCCACGCGATCGCCGGAAGCGAGCGGGCCGACGCCGGCTGGGGTGCCGGTGAGGATCACATCGCCGGGCTGCAGCGTCATCACCGAGGTAATGAACTCGATGATGAACGAGCAGTCGAAAACCATGTCGTGCGTATTGGCGTTCTGCTTCGTCTCGCCGTTCACGCGCGTACGCAGCGAGAGCGCGGACGGATCGAGCTCGGTCTCGATGCAGGGGCCGAGGGGGCAGAAAGTGTCGAAGCTCTTGCCGCGCGTGAACTGCACATCTTTCTTCTGCAGATCGCGGGCGGTAACGTCGTTCGCGCAGGTGAAGCCGAGGACGACGCCACGCCAATCGGCGCGTTGGATGTTGCGCGCGATCTTGCCAATGACGATGACCAGTTCCCCTTCGAAATCGACGTGCTGCGACTGCGGCGGGCGGACGATCGTGCCGTTCGGCGCAAGCACGGCGGAGGGCGGCTTCAGAAAGATGATCGGCTCGGAGGGCGCCTCGTTGCCGAGCTCCTTGGCGTGCTCGGCGTAGTTGCGGCCTACGGCGACGATCTTGGACGGAGAAACGGGCGCGAGAAGCTCGGCATCGGCGAGCGCGATCGATTCACTCGTGGCCGTGCCGAGGTTCAGGACGCCGGCGCCGCTGTAGCGGACGATTCGATCGCCGTCGGCGATGCCGGCCGCGGGACTGCCAGCGTGGAGGAAGCGATAGATTTTCACGGAGGCGAATTGTAATCGTAGAATTCGCACCCAATGGCACAAACGACGTTGTTCAGCAAAGCCGACATCGATAAACGTGTTGCCGAGATGGGCGCGGAGATCACCCGCGATCTGGCCGGCAATGACCTCATCGCCCTCTGCGTCCTCAAAGGGGCGATGTTCTTCTGCAGCGATCTGATGCGAAACATCGGCTTCGATGTGGCCCTCGACTTCATCCAGGTCTCGTCCTACGGCAACCAGAAAACGTCATCGGGCGTGGTGACGATTCTGAAGGAGCCGCAGCTCGACATGCGCGACCGGTCGGTGCTGATCGTCGAGGACATCATCGACAGCGGCCTTTCGATGAACGAGGTCTTCCGTTACATCAAGCTCGACAAAGGGGCGCGCGAAGTACGCACGGCCACGTTCCTCGACAAGCCGACAGCACGAAGGGTTCCGTTCAAGGCGGACTACGTCGGCTTCTCCATCGACCCGAAGTTCGTCATCGGCTACGGTCTCGACTACGCGGAGAAGTACCGGAACATTCCGGAGATTCAGGTGCTGTCGGGAGAGTGAGATCTGAAGGATGAGGGATGAAGGATGAAGGATGAAGAAACCCTCCCGAACTCTCATCCTTCATCCTTCACTCTTCATCCTTTCAAATACCCCGTCACCAGCATCGCGATCAACACCAGACCGAGCACGTAACGGTAGTAGATGAACACGTGCGTCGTGTGGGTGCGAAGGTAGCGGATCAGGAACCAGATCGAGGCGTAGCCGGAGATGAAGGCGACGACGATCGAGACCATGATCGGCGTCCAGCCGAGCTGGCCGAGCGCGTGACGCTCCTTGAACAGCTCGAGAAAGCCCGCACCACCCACCGCGGGGATCGAGAGAAGAAACGAATAGCGCGCCGCCGTCGGCCGGTCGATGCCGCGAAAAATCGCCGGCATGATCGTCGAGCCGCTGCGCGAGGAGCCTGGAATCAACGCCAGGCATTGCCCGACTCCGATGACGACGGCATCCTTCACGGTCATGTCGTCAAATCCTCGCTGCCCTCTCCGCTTCGCATACGCCTCGGCGAGCTGCATCAGGATGGCCACGACGATCACCATCGTCGTCACGATCCATAGTCCGCGGAACGTCGATTCGATCTGTTTCTTGAAGAGCAAGCCGAGTACGACGATCGGGGCCGTACCGATGACGACGAGCCACGCTTCGCGCGAGTCGACGTCAGCCAGCGGCCGCCGTGTGACGAGCCCGCGGAAGAAGCCGGCGGTAAGGCGGACGATGTCGCCGAAGAAATAGATGATCGCGGCCAGCAGCGTTCCGAATTGAATCACCGCCGACGCCGCCGCTCCCGGATCACCCCAACCGAGGACCGAGGGAACGATGAGGAGGTGCGCCGTCGAGCTGATGGGGATGAATTCGGTAAGGCCCTGAACGAGGCCGAGGACGATGGCTTCGGTGATGGTCATTCGTGCTCCTGGTTGATGAGTGGATTAGTGGATTAGTGGATCAGGTGGCGCACGATGGCTGGTCCACTAACCTACTAATCTACTAATCCACTAATCCACTGCCTCTACATCTCCCAGATCACCGGCAGAATCATCGGCCGGCGTCCCATTTCTCTGCGGAAGTAGCGCTTGAGCAGAGCCCGCATTTTCTCCTGCGCCAGATCGTGGTCGAGCAATTCATCCGGACGGCTCTCGTGCAGCATCTGCACGAGTTGTGCTCGGACCTCGGCGAGGATGTCCTGGCTCTCATCGACGTGCAACAGTCCGCGCGTGATGATCTCCGGCTCGCGGCCAACGTGGCCGTTGGAGTCGATGGCCACGACGACGATGACGAAGCCGTCCTCGGCCAGATGCTGGCGATCGCGCACCACGATCTCCGGCACTTCCTCGGCTTCACTGTCGATGAAGACTTTGCCGTGCGGAACGCGCTCCTCGAGGACGAGGATCTCATCATTCTCGATCTGCGCCACCTGGCCATTCGTGATGACGATGCCGTGCGGCACGCCGACGCTCTTGGCCAGCCGGGCGTGATGGACGAGATGCCGCAGCGTGCCGTGAATGGGGATGAAGAACTTCGGCCGCGTGACGTTGAGCATCAGCTTCAGCTCTTCCTCGCAGGCGTGCCCCGATACATGTACGTCGGCGTTCTCCCAGTTCAAGACCTCCGCGCCGCGGCGATAGAGGTTGTCGATGACGTGCGAGACCGCGCGCTCGTTCCCCGGTATCGTGCGCGCGGAGAAGATGACCACGTCGCCGCTGTGGACCTCGACCTGTTTGTGCTCGCCGATGGCCATCCGCGAAAGCGCCGAGGATGGTTCGCCCTGCGTGCCGGTGGTGAGAATGACCACCTCGCGGTCAGCGAAATCAGCAGGCTTGGCATTCGACCCCGGCCGTAGTTCGCGTGCGATGCGCAGGTATCCGAGCCGCTCCGCGGTCTCGACGTTGTCGACGAGCGAGCGGCCGATGAAGAACACCTTCCGCTTGTACTTGCGCGCCAGATCGACGATCTGCTGCACACGATGGATGTGCGAGGCAAAGGTCGTGGCGATGATGCGGCCGGTGGCGTGCGCGAAGATGTTGGCGAGCGCGCTGCCGACGCTCTTTTCCGACTTGCCATGGCCCGGAACCAGCGCGTTCGTCGAGTCGCTCATCAGAGCGAGCACGCCCTCTTCGCCATACGCGGCGAAGCGCGCCAGATCCGTACGCTTTCCGTCCACCGGCGTGTGATCGATCTTGAAGTCGCCGGTGTGAATCAGCGTCCCCGCCGGCGTGCGAATGGCCAGTCCCAGCGCGTCGACGATCGAGTGCGTGACCTGGATCGCCTCCACACGAAACGGCCCGGCCTCGATGACATCCCGCGGCATCATCGGCCGCAGATCGACCCCGTCGATCCCGAATTCTTCCAGCTTGTCCCGCACGAAGCCGAGCGTCAGCGGCATCCCATAAACAGGAACACGCACCGTCTCGACGAGGAACGGCACCGCACCGATGTGATCCTCATGCCCATGTGTGAGAAAGACCGCCTTCACCCGCTCCGGCCGGTCGAAGAGGTACTCCATATCCGGAACGATGACGTCGACGCCGAGCGTCGCCGCATCGGGAAACATCATCCCGCAGTCGACGATGATGGCCGCGTCGCCATACTCGTAGACCATCAGATTCATCCCGATCTCGCCGAGCCCGCCGAGGGGGATGATGCGGAGAGCCGGTTGCTGGGTTGCTAGGTTGCTGAGTTGCTGGGTTGCTGAGTTGCTGGGCTGCTCTGTCTCGGATTCGCTCATCAATACCTCAGCAACCTAGCAACTTTGCAACCAAGCAACCTCGCGAATCGCACGGCCACGCTACGGGTAGATTCTATTCAGCATCCGCGGATACGGAATCGTTTCCCGGAGGTGCGGGACGCCGCTGATCCAGGCGACGCAGCGTTCGATGCCCATGCCGAAGCCGGAGTGAGGGAAAGTGCCGTATTTGCGGACGTCGAGGTACCACTGGAACTTCTCGACGGGGAGGTTGTGCTGCTTGATGCGCGCGAGAAGCAGGTCGTGATCGTGGATGCGCTGCGAGCCGCCGATGATCTCGCCATAGCCCTCGGGGGCGATCATGTCGAGGCCGAGCACGACCGAGGGGTCGTTCGGGTCGGGCTGCATGTAGAAGGCTTTGATGTCGGTCGGGTAGCGGCTGATCATCACGGGGCGGTCGAAGGAGTTGGCGATGACTGTCTCCTCGTCGCCGCCGAGGTCGTCGCCGAACTTGGCCTCCATCCCTTTTGACGCCAGCAGGTCGATGGCCTCGCGATAGGTAATGCGCGGGAAGGGGCGTTTCACGTTCTCGAGCTTCGTTTGATCGCGCTCGAGCGTCTTCAGCTCTTCCTGGCAGCGCTCGAGCGCGCGCGTGACGAGGTATTCGACGAACTCCTCCGCCAGCGACTGCAGTCCTTCGAACTCGAGGAAGGCCACCTCGGGCTCGACCATCCAGAACTCCATCAGATGCCTGCGCGTCTTCGACTTCTCGGCGCGGAACGTCGGCCCGAAGCAGTAGACCTTGCCGAATGCGGCAGCGGCCGGCTCGAGGTAGAGCTGTCCTGACTGCGAGAGGTAGGCCTTCTCGCCGAAGTAGTCGGTCTCGAACAACGTCGACGTTCCCTCGGCGGCGTTGGCGGTGAGGATGGGCGAGTCGATGAGAACGAAGTCGCGGTCGTAGAAGAAGTCGCGAATGCCCTTCTCCACCTCGTTGCGGATGCGCAGCACGGCATGCTGCTTCGATGACCGCAGCCAGAGGTGGCGATGGTTCATCAGGAAGTCGGTGCCGTGCTCCTTCGGCGAGATCGGATATTCGCCGGCCGCGCCGAGGATCTCGAATGTCTCCACGCCGAGCTCTACCCCACCCGGCGCCCGCTCCTCGGCACGCACGGTCCCGATGACACGCACCGACGACTCCTGCGTCACCTCATCGGCCGCCTTCCAGGTCTCCTCGCCGACTTCCTTCTTGAAGACGACGCACTGCAGGTAGCCGCTGCCGTCCCGGACGATCGGAAACTGCAGCTTGCCGGACGTGCGCTTGTTGTAAAGCCACCCATCGATGGTGACCTTTTCGCCGATGTGCTGGGGTAGTTCCTTGATGCGAGTGGTGGTCATAAGGGGCGGGGATTATATCGACAGCGCCGCGCTGCGGTTAGCGCGGTACTCTCACCGACAGGCTTTGCGGCGCGATCGTGATCACTAGCGGTGTCGCCATCGTCACCACTTCTCCGTCGATTCCGATGCGGAGGTGTTGTTTCGAGGAGTCCACTTTGATGCGCGAGGTGCGGAAGGAGCGGAAGCCGGGGGCTTCGCGGACGCGGCCGGCGAGGTAGCGGGCGACGAAGCGGGTCAGGGCCAAGCGTGGCATGTGATGGAGCCAGTAGACCGAGAGGCGGCCTTCTTCGAGCGCGAGGCGCGGAGCCTCGATGCCGAGGCGGGAGAGATCGTAGGAGTTGTTCGAGATCATCAGCACAGGCGTACGGATGACCTCCTGATGGTGCTCGCTGTCCAGCGTCACGGCCACGTGCGGGAACTTCTGCAAGGTCCCAAACGCGGCATAGAGGCGCGCCTTCCAGCGCGGGTAATCGCGTCCCTTCTCCTCGCGGCGGGCGACGAGCTCGGGGTAGAGGCCCATCGAAATGTTGTTGACGAAGAAGCGTTCGTTGATACGAGCCGTGTCGATCGGCCTCGTGGCGCCGCTGACGACCACTTCCAGCGCCTCGCGCCAGGAAAGAGGGATACCGAGGTCCTTCGCGAAATGGTTGTAGGTACCGACCGGTATGACACCGAGGATCGCATCCGTGTGGACCAGCGGCTGGATGACCGCGTTGATCGTGCCGTCGCCACCGGCGGCGACGAACAGGCGCGTCCCTTCACGCATCCGCTCACGGATCAGCGACGCGCAATCGAGATTGCGGGTCACGCGAACCACCTCCAGTCCGGCGTCGTTCGCCGCCTGCTCGAGCGCCGCCAGCTCCGCCTGCGACGTCTTCACGCCCGATGACGGATTGAAAAACATGACCCCTCTTGTCTTTTGCCCGGGCAATTTCGGCTCCTGCAGGGACGTTTGCGTAACGTCAATGAAACGGATCGCTCTTCTTCTCGCTCTGCAAGTTTCCGTCCTCTCGCTCGCCGCCGCTGAACCGCCCAAAGAATGCGCGCTCTGCGCCGGTGCGGTTTCGGACCTCCAGGTGGCGCCGGCGACGCCCGTTCCCCTCCTGGTCCGCCTGCGGCCGGACGACTTTGCCACCGCAGGAACGGCGCTCGACGCCATGCCTCCGGCGGTGCGCGCGAAGATGACCATCGTCATCAGCTACGCCGTCGACCCCGCGAAGGATCCGACGGCGGAAGTCGAGACACACACGCAATCGATCATCGACTGGGCACGCCAGCACGGTCCGTTCGAAGCGCTCGGCATCTCCGTCGACAACGTTGATCCGGCCGTCGGCGGCTACGCCATCAAGCGGCTGGCCGTTACCGCGCAGGGACAGAATGCCGCGTCGCGGATCGTGCTTCCGCCGGCCACGCCGGATGCACTGGCCAAACTGTACGAAACCGGCGCGCAGTCGTATGTCGACATCCTCCTCGCCGATGCTCCCAATGTGAAATCAACCGCGGCGTGGGCGCTGGAAAAAGATCCGGCCAAGAAGATCTGGGCCATCGTTCCGCCGCAGTCGCCGAACGTTTTCTTCGATCTGGCCCGCGCGCTGGCCGATGGTGCCACACGCGCGTTCACGAGCGCGCCGGCGACGGCGGATCTCCTGGCGTCGCTGGCGAGCTTTGACCGCGCGCTCACCGGCGAGTACGCGTACGACGCCACGGCGCGCATCGACGTGCTCGACGCCAAGGGCAACAAGGTCGACGAGCCGGTCGTGGCCTTCGTGCGCGGCGAAGACCTGCGCACGGTCGTCGTCCCGCGCGGCGATGCCACGGCGTCGACGATCGCGTCGCTGGCCGGCGACGACTACAAGAGCCCGCGCCGTTACGATGCGGCCGGCGAGAAGGACGTAACTGACGTCGGCAGCAAAGGCGGGCGCTTCCTGATCGGTATGCCGCCGGTGACGAAGCCTTTCGTCTTCACGGTCGAGCACAACGAGGTGCCGCGCGCCAACGTGACGAAGGAATCGCTCAACATCACCACGCACCGCGGCATCACCGTCGAAGAGATCATCCGCAATCACCAGGCCTACAAGTCGTATCAGGAGTCGATCCAGCCGCGCTACGTGGCGCGCGACGCCACGAAGCTACGCTTCACCATGACCGGCGGCGAAGCGATCGAGGCGACGATCGCAGGTGACTACTTCTCCGATCCAAAAGGCCGCGCTGACTGGGTGTGGCAGGACTTTTACCTCAACGGCGTGAAGTGGAAGTACGGCCGGATTCCGGAGCTTCCGCTGATCCAGCCGGAGAAGGTGACGCAGCTTCCACTCGATATCCATCTGACGAACGAGTACCGCTACGAGCTGGTGCGCGAGTCGGACCTGCTCGGCTATCACACGTACGAGGTTCGCTTCGAGCCGCCGCCGAACGCGGCTGCGACACTGCCGCTCTATCGCGGCACGGTCTGGATCGACACAAAAAGCTGGGCGCGCATCCGCCTGTCGATGGTGCAGCTCAATCTCACCGGCGAGATCCTCTCGAACGAGGAGCGCGTCGACTTCCAGCCGTTCGCCCGCGCGACGCACGCGCCGCTCACGGCGGCCGACGTGGACAAGAGCGATCCGCGCGAAGTGGTCTGGCTGCCGCGGACGGTCAGCGCGCAACAGGTCGTGTCCGCGGCCGGCCGCGGAACGGTCGTATTGAGACAAACGGATTTCACCGACTTCCGCATCGACCCCACCGACTACGAAACGCATCTGGCCGAGGCGGAGAAATCGGACGCGCGGATGGTGCGCGAGACGAAGGGGGGTCTGCGGTACCTGGAACGCACCCCTGCCGGCGAGCGCGTGGTCAAAGAGGGATTCGATTCCGCGCGCACGTTCCTGCTCGGAGGCATCCATCACGATGCGGGGTTGCAGTACCCGGTGGTCCCGCTCGGCGGCATCGATTACTTCAACTTCGATCTCGCCCACAAGGGTATCCAGACCAACGTCTTTTTCGCCGGTGTCGTCCTCGCCGCGAATGCGACCAATCCGAACGTCGCCAAGACCCACACGAACGTCGGCGCCGACCTTTTCGCCATCGCCATCCCCACGACGCAGTCGTTCTACCGCAACGGGCAAGAGCAACTCAGCGAAGAGGTCAAGTCGCTGCCCACGCGTCTCTCGATCCGCGTCGGCCATCCCTTCCTGCAGTTCGGAAAGATCGATTTCTCCCTCGGCATCGAACACGACTCCTACCAGCGGAGCTCCAACACGGCGTCAACGTTCGTGGTGCCGTCCAGCACGTTTGTCATCTCGCCGACGGTCGAAGGGCAGTACGCCCGCTGGGGGACGACGGTCACCGGCAGGTACAGCTACGAGATGCGGACGCAGTGGAAGCCGTGGGGCAACCTCGCGGAGTTCGATCCGAAGGACAAGAACTACGCCGACTTCGGCGGATCGCTGGCGAGGAGCTTCTACCTGCCGAAGTTCCAGCGCATCGGCGCCGAGATCGACTACATGGACGGGACGCGGCTTGACCGCTTCTCGGAATACGGCTTCGGCTTCTTCGGCGCGCAGCGGATCCACGGCATCAAGTCAGGATCGGTACTCGCGGACCGGGCCATCCTCGCACATCTCTCGTACGGTTTCGTCTTCTCCGATCAGTTCCGGCTCGAAGCGTTCTACGACCACGGCCTGATCGACAACAAGCTGGCCGGCTTCCACAACGAGCCGTTCCAGGGCATCGGCATCGCCGGACAGACCGTCGGCCCGTACGGGACGCTGCTCCGCCTCGACCTCGGCAAGACGGTCGGACGCAACGCGCAACCCGGGTTCGTGGCGGATGTGGTGTTCTTGAAGCTGTTTTAGGCCTGGGAACGCGGGCGTCTGTCTCGCCCGCGCTCTTGAGATTGGACGTTACGACGCCGCGATAGCGGCTCAAGAAGGTAGCCAGGGGTGCGAGCGCTTTTTGCGAGCACCCCTGGGCTGCGTTGTCTCTTGAAAGCGTGCCGCGTCAGCGGCACTGGATGGAGTCCTCATCCTCCAGTGCCGCTGACGCGGCACCAAACCACGACATCTCTTTACCAGGGGTGCTCGCAAAAAACGCTCGCACCCCTGGCTACCGTCTTGTTGCCGCTAA
>JADGNY010000112.1 GCA_017883235.1 Thermoanaerobaculia bacterium
CGGCTACGTCGTCGATTTCGTCGACGTCTTCGTGAAGTCGCACCACTGGCCCGCCTTCAACGTCGCCGACTCCGCCATCTGCATCGGCATCGCCCTGCTTTTCCTCGACATGCGAAGAAAGCCGGAGTCCGATGAGGTGACCAGCGGGTCAACGATTGACCCTGCATCGATCGAAAGTCGATCGACGTCGATCAAGATCTGATCGACATCGATCAAAAGTCGATCGGCATCGATCACGATTTGATCGACATCAATCAAAAGTCGATCGACATCGATCAAGAATTGATTGACGTCAATCAAAAGTCGATTGACGTCGATCACGATTTGATCGATGGAGATCAAGAGTTGATCCACATCGATCGAGAATTGATTGACGTCGATCAAAACTCGATCGACATCGATCAGGAATCGATCAACGTCGATCAAAAGTGTATCGAAATCAGGACACTCGGTCGATTACAGCGTCGCCAACTGCTCCTTCGGATAGTTTCGCGCGTCCACCTTCGGATGCGCCTCGGCGATGCGGCCGTTCTCGTCGATGACGTAGGCGATCCGCTTCGCGTATTCGTCTTTCGGCGAGTCGGCGGCACCGTAGGCGATACCGATCTAAGTAGTCCGGTAGCTGGCAGAGTGGGCGAGGCGATGCCCCCCATCAGTCATGCTGGACGTCCGGCGTGGTTGACAAAAACCCGGCTGCATACGAAGCTGTCGCATTCCATCTGATGACCTTCACGGACCTACGTACAGGTGTAACGAGGAATGAAGGCGTGATAATCGAATCGGGAGCAACGCCCACGATTGCCGCGGAAGGTGCTCCTTTCTATCCCCGTTCGACGCCGTTCACGCATTTCCTGCGGCTCGATGCGGCCGACGCTGACGCTGCATCGGCCACCCTCGATTGGCTGGAGGAAAGCGACCCCTGGATCGTACGCGTCGGTCCGAATCACCATTACTACGAGCTCATGCTGAGGGAGGTTCCGCCGCCGCGGACGGCCTCGCTCCTTTTCCGCGAAAGCTGGGAGGAAGTACGCGCCGAGTGCAGCCGCGCGTTCGGCATCGAGTTCGGCAGCCCGACCCTTGCCATCCACAAGATGCAGCCGGGCTGCCACGTCCCCGTCCATACCGACTACGGGACAAATGACGTCTCCCACCGGTTCATCATTCACCTGAACCGCGGATGGGAGGAGTCGAATGGAGGATTCCTCCTTTTGCTGGATGCCGAACATCGCGACGAGTTTCACGAGGACCATCGCTACTACCTGCCGCAACATCGTCTCGGTGTCGGATTCGAAGTTTCCGCACGCTCGTATCATTCCGTGAGCGAGGTACTGGCCGGAACACGCTACACGCTTTGCTATTCGTTGACACCTTGCGGTGCGGCGTGCGTCAAATGATCTGACCATGGACATCGCACGCTCTATTGCCAAGCGCCGCGTCACCACAAGCGGCATGCTCGCCGCGGGAACCGTCGGGATCATCGTGGTGCTGGCCCTCGTGCTATTCGGCTTCCGCAAGCCGGCTGCCTCGGCCGAGCGATCGGAGCTCACCATCGCAACGGTCGAGGAAGGGCCGTTGGTCCAGCAGGTGCGAGGCCACGGCTCCTTCATCTCCCGGCAGGTCCGAGTGGTGATGGCGCCCGTCGCCGGGCGGGTTGCAAGCGTTCTGCAGCAGGTCGGCGCCACCGTTACTCCGGCCACGCCGCTGTTCGAATTGAGCAGTCCTGAGGTCGAGCAGGCAGAAGCCGATGCGAAGCTATCGTTTGAGAGCGCGGTGTCGACGCTGTCCGGACACAAGGCCGATCTCGTCGCCAGCTCGCTCGAGCGGCAGAGCGTCTACGGGGCGCTGAAGGTCGATCAGGAAGACGCGCGGATCCGCGCTGACATCGCGGCGAAGCTGGCGAAAGAAGGCGTAGGATCCGACATGGAGCGGCAACTGCTGGAGCGCCGCGCGGTGAATCTGCGCGAACGCCTGGAGATGGAGCAAAAGCGGCTGGACGCCGCCGACCGCGCCAGCGAGCAACAGATCCACGCCGAAGAGGCGCACGTGGCGCAACTGCGCGGCTTCTGGCTGCTCAGGCAGACACAACGCGAGGCCTTACGCGTTCGTGCCGGGCAGGATGGCGTTCTGCAGGAGCTCTCGGTGGAGCCTGGACAGTCCGTGATACCCGGCGCGGCGGTCGGGAGGATCGTCAACACCAGACAGCTCAAGGTGCGCGTCGCGGTCGCCGAAACCGACGCACGCGAGGTCAGCCTGGGCAACGTCGCCTCGATCGAGGTCGACGGCCGCTCCCTTGCCGGCCGCGTGGTTCGCATCGATCCATCAGTATCCAACGGCAACGTCTCTCTCGACGTCGATCTTCTTGAGGCGGTTCCTGACAACGTTCGTCCCGATCTGACTGTCGAGGCGACCATCGATACCGGCCGCGTGAACCGAACGCTGAAAGTGGCGCGTCCGGCGAACGTCGGTGACAACGCCACGGCGAGCGTCTTCGTCCTTGACGGCCCGTCATCGGCGCGCCGGACTACGGTGAAGTTCGGGCGGGCGTCGATTTCCGAGATCGAAGTGCTCAGCGGTGCCGGGAAGGGTAGCCGCCTCGTGGTTTCACTTCCCGACAGGCTCGATGGAGCCAATAGGATCGAGATCAAGTGACCGAGTCAGTCGTCAGCCTCTCCGGCGTCTCCAAAATCTTTCTTATGGAAGCGACAGAGACGCACGCGCTGGCGAACATCGATTTCAAAATCGAGCGTGGCGAATATGTCGCCGTGGTCGGCCCGTCGGGCAGCGGTAAGTCGACTTTGCTCTCCATCCTCGGTCTCCTCGACGTCCCTACCCTCGGCCAGTGCCGCTTCTCCGGCGTCGACGCCGGAGCGATGTCCGTCACCGAGCGGGCGCGCGTCCGGAACCGGGAGATCGGCTTCGTCTTCCAGTCCTTCAACCTCATCGGCGATCTGACAGTAACGGAGAACGTAGACCTTGCTCTGGTCTATGGCGGCGTTCCGCGCCGCGAAAGGCAGCGACTGGCCGCGGACGCGTTGGAGCGCGTGGGCATGCGTCATCGCGCCAATCACTATCCCGCACAAGTCTCGGGCGGCGAGCAGCAGCGCGTGGCGATCGCGCGCGCCATCGTCCGCAAGTCGAACCTGCTCCTGGCCGACGAGCCGACCGGCAATCTCGACACGAGCAACGGCGAGGCAGTGATGGACCTGATCGAGAATCTCAACCGCGACGGTACGGCGGTCTGCCTGGTCACCCACGAGGAACGCCACGCCAATCGCGCCAACCGCAAAGTGCGCATGATCGACGGACGAATCGTCTCAGCAACTCAATAACGTTGGACCAACAAGAAGGAGGAGTTATGTCGGGCAAGCGAAACCTACCCACGTCAGACCCCGAGGAAGAGAGCGGATTCACACGGCGAACGTTCGTACAGTTCGGCGCTGCAGGCCTGGCCATCGCCGCTTCAGGCTCGCTACGCCCCTTAAAGGCGGGCACCAGCTTCAATGCCGCCCCGAAAACGCCGCGCATCGGCGCCATCTACAACTGCGGATACAGATGGGACGGTACTGGTTGGCAGGGCATTCGGGCGGTTTCCGCGCTCGGCCGCTACGATAGCGGTGACGTCGGCGCAATCGACACGCACCTGGTCTGGGCCAAGAACTGGGGCATGTCGTTCTTCCTCGCGCTCAGCGAGACCGACGAGCCGGACGACTACCGCACGCGAAACATCGCAAAACTGTTCGATCGCGCCGAAATGAACGACTTCGACGTCGCGGTGATGCTCGCTTACGACGCCCGCCAGAGGCCGGCCAACCGCCGCGTCAGCGGTGCCGACTGGCTGAACGGCCGCCTCCGCGCCGTGAAGAACTCCGGAATTCTGAAGCGGAAGGGTTACCTGCGCACCACTGACGGCCGTCCCATCGTCGCCATCCGCAGCGAGAATCCCTCGGCCGCGGCCGATGCGGTCGGTAACGCCGCTTCAGGAGACGTCTGGCTCTGGGTGGTCAGCGAAGCTCAGGCACCGCCGTCATTCAACTCCATGAACGCGGCATGGGTCGCGCCTGCATTGGCGGCTGTGCCGCGGTTCGCCGCGATCCGCCGCGGCAAGAAAGTGGATCTTCTGCAGCTTCCGGCCAACGGCGGCGCCAAAGCGGTAACACCCGCGCAACTCTCCGCGTACGGCGGGAGCTCGTACATCGTGGTCAACTCGTTCAACGACTGGAGCCATCAACCAACGGTCGAGCCGACCTCGAGGGACCGGTCGCAGGCCGTCTACCTCGCCTCTCTCCGAAAGCAGATCGGTAACCTGACGCGATGATCGAACCGCTCTACCTGCTGCGATCGGCGGTTCGATCGCTTCGTCGCGGCAGGAGAGCGGGAATCATCACCCTCTTGACGCTAACCGTCGGCATGGCGGTTAGCGTTTCTGTTTTCACCATCGTCAACGGCGTGCTGCTCCGGCCAATGCCGTTCCCGCATCCCGAGCGGCTGGTTCTGCTGTGGGAGAGAACGGCTGATGTGCCCGATGGCTCGGTTTCGTACCCGAACTTCCTCGACTGGCGCGCCTCCGCGACCACGCTCGAGTCACTGGCCACGTTCAAGCTCGATCGTTTCGCGCTTCGGCTGCGGGGCAGAGCCGAGGAGGTTCAGGGATGCCTGATCTCGTCGGCTATGCTGCCGCTCCTCGGCACACGCCCGATGCTCGGAAGCGGATTCTCGCCTGCTGACGACCGCGCAGGCGGTGGCCGCGCCGTTCTGCTCTCGTGGAAACTGTGGAACCGCGCCTTTGGCGCCCAACGCGATGTCGTCGGTAAGGGCCTGCTCGTCGAAGGACGTCTATTCACCATCGCCGGCGTCATGCCGCGCGAGTTTCAGGTGCCGCTGGCGCCGGAAGCCGAGATCTGGATGCCATTCGGGTCGTGGATCGCCCTGCAACGCCTGGACAACCGCGGCAACCGCGCCGGATTGTTGGTCATTGCCCGGTCAAAGCCGAACGCCGATCTCGCCGCGGTGCGGCGCGACGTCGCGCGCCTGGGCCAGACCCTGGCCACGGTGTATCCGCAGTTCAACGTTGGGCACACGATCGCGGCGGAAGAGCTTCGAAACAAGGTCGTCGCAGGCGTGCGCCCGACGTTGCTCATCCTCCTCGCCGGAGCGATGGCCGTTCTTCTGATCGCCTGCTCCAACGCGGCGACGATCCTGCTCGTTCGCATGACATCCCGCGAGCATGAGTTCACGGTCAAACTCGCGCTTGGCGCGAAGCCGGTCACGATTATCGCGGAAGTGTTGACGGAAGTTACGCTTCTGGCATGCATCGCCGCGGCAACGGGACTTGTGGCGGCGTTCGTCGCCACACGCCTGCTGCAGCGGATGACGCCCGATCTGCCCCGCGTGGAAAGCCTGTCGCTCGATGGCACGGTCGTTCTCTTCTGCGTCGCTGCGACCACGCTGGCGGTGGTCATCGCCGGCATCGGCCCGGCCATCCGCGCCAGCCGGCAGGATCTGACATCGGTGCTCAAGGAAAGCCGCGGCGGTGCGGCGGGAGGATCGCTGCTGCGGGCGCGTGGCTTCCTGGTGGCGCTGCAGTTCGCACTGACGGCGGCGCTGCTCATTCCCGCGGCCTTGATGGCCAGAAGCTTCGTTCGCATCCGGCAGGCGGACCTCGGTTTCACGCGCACCGGCGTCCTGACGATGAAGATTGCCCTGCCCGGCGAGCGCTTCGCCAAGCGCGAATTGAAGCTGGCTTTCCACGACGAACTGCTTCGCCGTCTGGACAGGCTCAGCCTCCACGCGGCATTCGCGTATCCACTGCCGCTCGAAGGGACCACGTGGACCGGCGTGTACGTTGCTGAGGGGAAAGGGCGTGGCCTGGAGAGTGACTTGCGCGAAGCGGAGCTATACAGCGTGTCGCCCTTGTACTTCGACGTGCTCCACATCCGGGTCCGTCATGGAAGGACGTTCGAGGACGCTGACCGCTGGCGCGGCAATCAGCTCGTAGTCGTCGATGAGACATTCGCGGGGACCGTGTGGCCCGGCCAGAGCGCGGTTGGGAAGCGGATAAAACTCAATCGCGATCCTGCGGCGCCGCTGCCGTGGGTCGAGGTCATCGGTGTTGTTTCACACGTGCGCAGCCAGGGGCTCGATACGGTGCCGCGCGTGCAGATCTATTTTCCATATTGGGACAAGGTATCGACGCATCCGACCCTGATCCTGCCGCTGCGTGGCCCTCCGGCCGATCTGGCGCGGAGAGTGGCGGCCGAAGTTCAGGCAATCGATTTCGACGTTCCGTTCTTCGCGGTGAAGATGCTCAGCGACTACGAGGACGACGTCCTGCTGTCAAAGCGGCTGGCGATAGCGATCCTCATTCTCTTCAGTGCCGCCGCCGTCTCCCTGGCCATTTTCGGGTTGTACGGACTCATTTCCTATTCGCTGGCGCTGCGGCGGCGCGAGCTCGGAATCCGCCTTGCGATCGGGGCATTGCCGCACCAGGTTTTCCTGCTCGTTCTGCGGCAGATCGTGCGCATGGCGGCCGTCGGAATCGCGGCCGGCGTGATCATCGCCTTCGGCGTCACGCCCCGCATGATTCCGCTGCTTTTTGCCGTCGATCCGCACGACGTCTGGTCGTTCGCCGCGGTGCCCGCGTTGCTGCTCGCGTGCGCCGTGATCACGACCATCCCGCCCGCGTACAGGGCTGGGCACCGCGACCCGCAAGTGCTGCTGAAGGATGCCGCATAGGTCCTGCGGGAAAGCCGTCGCGGTCGATTTGCACGCGATTCAGGCATTCGATGGATCATGAACGCCGTAACGTGGTATGTTACCGACTCCCGCAGCCGTTATTCATGGAGGAGGAGAAAAAATGGCGATCGACGATATCAGGAAGCTGGACTCTATTGATCTCTCGAAACTCTCAGTTGCCGACGTCAAGCAGCTGAAGAACGAGACGCTCAAGAAGAGCCTCATGGACGCTCTTCAGTCGAAGCAGGCTGAAGACTCGTTTCAAATGCACCTTTCGCACACGGACCACAGCACCGCGTTGGACAAAGACCCACCGCTTATCTAGAAGGCGACGAAACGAAGCACGAACAATGAATGCTCCGGTAGTGCCGGCTGCGGTATTTTGCTTTTTTTGACGAGAACCATCGTGAACGCTATCGCTGAAGTGCTGCCGATCGATCTCAAACGCGAGACGATCGTTCCATTTCACACGTTCCTCTGGAAGGTTGCCAGTCGCTGCAATCTCAACTGCAGCTACTGCTATGTCTACAACCTCGGCGACGACCGCTGGCGTGAGCAACCGCACTTCATGTCCGAGTCCGTTGCCCGCCGTGTGGCGCAGCGCATTCTCGATCACTGCCGCGCCCACGGGAAGGAACACTTTCGCATCGTCTTCCACGGCGGCGAGCCGCTCCTGGGCGGTTTCTCGCACATCGAGACGCTCGTGACCATTCTCGAGTCGACGTTCGCGGACAGCGGGATCAGATTTCACGTCGGGATTCAGTCGAACGGGTTGCTGTTCAGCGAGGCGCTGGGCGACTTCATGCTGCAGCATAAGATGTCGATCGGCGTGAGCACGGACGGCCCGCCGAAATACAACGATCGTTACCGCGTCGATCACCAGGGACGGCCGAGCACCGCGGCCCTGGAGGAAAAACTGACGTTGCTTCTTTCCCCAGCGTATCGGCCGATCTTCGCCGGCGTCCTCTGCGTCATCGATATCGACTCCGATCCGGTAGAAGTATTCGACTATCTCGACGCCTTCAATCCCGGCTCGATCGACTTCCTCTTCCCGCTTGACAACCATGACCGCCGGCCCCGTGGGAAGGAGCACGACGTTCGCGTCACGCCGTATGGTGACTGGCTGATCGCCGCGTTCGACCGCTGGTGGGCCGGAAGCGGGAAGAACCGCGTGCGCATCTTCAACTCCATCGTGCGGCAGGCCTACGGGCTGCCGTCGCTCGTCGAGTCGCTCGGCCTCGATCCCGTCGACCTCGTGGTGGTGGAGACCAATGGCGAGATCGAAGCGGTGGACTCGCTCAAGTCCGCCTACAACGGCGCGGCACGCCTCGGTTACAACGTTTTCGATCACGACTTCGACACCGTGGCCTCCGACGCCGCCGTACAGAGGCGCCAGCTCGGAGCCAACGAGCTCAGCGAAACCTGTCGCCAATGCCATGTCGTAAACATCTGCGGCGGCGGCTACCTCCCGCACCGCTACGCGGCCGCGAACGGCTTCGACAATCCGAGCGTTTACAGCACCGATCTGGAAAAACTGATCCTGCACATCCACTACGTCGTCCGCTCGACTCTCGCCGCCGAGCTCGAAAGCGTTACGGCATGAGCCGCCGTGTTGCGGCGATGCTCGACGCGGGCGGCCGTGCCCTCCACGAAAAAGTCCTAGCCGTGAAGTACATGCTCCTGTCGGAAGTCGTGGCGGATCGCGATCCAACCGACGAAGCGACGCAGCAGAAGCTGGCGCAGCTTGCATTCCTCGATCCGTTTCCCGCCACTCGCCTTGTCGAGCAAGGCACGCCGTTCTTCTGGCAGAACGTACACCGTCTCCATCGCGGTGACGCCGTCGCCTTTCCCACTCCGGAAGAGAAGCGGCTTGCCGCCGATGGCGTGGTGGCCACGGCATTCGACTCGTTCTTCCATTTCGCGCCGGATGGCACAACGGTAGAGATCGAGGGCAGTCAGGGTGTCATCCTTCCACGGCTGCGGCTGAAGATTCCGCCGTCGCCGGGAACGATGACGCTACGCCGCGCGAGCGCCGGCGCGCTCGATGTGCGCTGCTCGTCATTGCAGTCCACGATCGCGCTCGATGACGAACGATATGCGGCGCAGCGCTTCGTCGTTCACGACTATCCCGAAGCGGTTCTGCTGACCGAGGCGAACCTTCTCATGCTGGCGGACTCGCACCTCCTGAAGCTCTCGCCTCGGCCTGAGATCCTCACCAGCCTCGCCTCGATGATCCGCAACTCCCTCGGCATCATCGCCGCCGGCGATCCCGATCGTTCCGCGCGCCTCACGTCGATGATCCGCTACTACTTTCCCATTGCCACACCGAACGTATGGACCACGCACAACTCGTTTTCCGTCGTGCAACTCGTGGGTGTCATCTTCCTTTCCGAATCGTACAGCGACCTGCGGCTGGTGGAGGCGATCGTCCACGAGTATCACCATAACGAGCTGCACTCGCTGATGGAAGGATGCAAGGTGCTCGACTCGCGGACGGACGAGCTCTGTTATTCGCCGTGGCGCCCCGATCCGCGTCCGCTCTACGGCCTTTTCCACGCCCTGCATGTCTTTACCGGCGTCACCGATTTCTACCTGCATGCGCTCGCCGTCGACGACCTCCGCGAACACCACGACACCTTCCGGGAGCGCTCAAAACAGCTCTGCTGGCAACTGCGCATCGGGCTCGCGCAGATCCGGATGGACCGGCTCACCGAGGCCGGCCTCGAGATTTTAGAGGCCATGCGAAACGAGCTCCGCGAGTTCGAACGCGCAATCGGGCCATTGCCCGCGGGGATGCCCGAATATCAGGAGCGGCACCTTCAGACCTGGCGCGGCGAGAATCCCTTATTGCCGGTGCAGGCGTTGTAGTTGAGCTCCGCTTCGCCGGCTACATCCACAAGACGCAAGGCGATCTCGCGCGCGGCGGCGACTGTCAGGTCATGCCGAAGACGGCGTCGGCGTCGGTCTTGCCGTAGATTACCCTGTCGGTGTCATACTTTACCGGCCAAGCAAAGCTGTAAAGATGTCGGGGGTCAATCTAGCCAACCAAGGATACGTCGCCAGGGCCAAGCCCTCGATGTCGATCCACCCGTTCGTCGATGTCATGAGCTCACACTTGGATCTCGACCAAATCAGGGTCATCTTCGACATCGGCTCGCGAGACGCCAAGCAGAGCATCGAGCTTGCAACGGTCTTTCCCCAGTGTGAGATCTATGCGTTCGAGGCCTCTCCGGCCGCAATCGTCAGGTGCCAGAGAGAGTTGGCTGATCATCCCCGCGATAACGTTTCGCTGCTTGGCTTTGCGGTGCTCGACTTTGAAGGCGAGACCGTTTTCCATGAGGTTCCCCACGGCAATGTCGGAGCCTCGTCTGTCTTCGAACCTGGCGATGATCTCGCGACGACTATAACCACGCGGCGGTTGACTGTTCCCTGCAGGAGGCTCGACAACTGGTGCGACGAGCAGCGGCTACCGGCGGTCGACCTCCTGTGGATGGACGTTCAGGGTGCCGAACTGCAGGTGCTTCGGGGCCTTGGAAGTAGACTTCAGGGCGTAAAGGCGATCCACACGGAAGTGGCTCTGGAGAGCCCTTACCGCTCACGGAAGGACTTGCAGCCGACGTTATATCCCGAGCTTCACGCCTTTCTTACGGACCTCGGCTTCAGGCAGTTCCGCGAGTCGGCGAACATGATCAGGACCACCAGAAAGATACGCGCTACGCCGCAAGGAGACGTCTCTGTGACCTACGCGCAAGAGGTGCTCGAGGTCAACCTTGTTTATCTGAATGAGTCCAAACGATCGAGCCGGCGCTTCGGCGGCTCGGAATGACACGAGACTTGTGCCGGACGGCACGACGGTAGAGATCGATGGCAGCCAAGGCATCATCCTCCCGCGGTTGCGGCTGAACATCCCGCCGTCTCCGGGAACGATCACGCTGCGCCGCGCGAGCTCCGGCACACTCGACGTTCGCTGCCAATCGCTGCAGGCCACGATCGCGCTCGACGACGAACGCTACGCGGCACAACGCTTCGTCGTTCATGACTATCCCGAAGCGGTCCTTCTAACCGAGGCAAACCTTGCCGGCTAAACCCGCCAGACGCAAGGCGATCTCGCGCGCGGCGCCCGCAGTCAGCCTCCGCTCCGGATGCACGTGCACACCAGGCGTGAAGCGGAACCCGAAGCGCTTTGCGTTCGTACTGCTGAACATCGCCACCCCTGGGACCCGGGCCAGATCGGCGACGTGGAGCATGCAGGAATCCACGCCCAGGAAGAGCGTCGACCGGGCCACGATCGCCATCGCCGTCGCGAGAGGCAGGCGGTAGCAGGGAATCACCTGTGATCCGCCAGGGCCACCGTCGAGACCATGCCCGAATTTGTCGAGTACCAGCACGAGGAAGTCGCCGCACTCGTCGATGAAGGCCTCGAGAATCGCGGCGAAGGCTTCGGCCGGCCAGCTCTTCGCGGGACTCGTTTCCGTGTGTACGGCCAGGATGCGGCGGTCGCGAGGGAGTTGGCGCATGATCTCGTCGGCGTCACGCTCGGCCTCCGCGCCGAATGACGGGGGGCCGCTGAAACGGTCGACCACGAGGCTGGCGTCGAAGAGGCGCGGCAACTCGAACGCCTCGTCGACGGCGTGTCTGTCGGCGTAGCGGGAGAGGCGCGTCGCGAATCCAGCGTTGAATCCGACGGCGTGCGCGGGAGCCAGCAACTCCTGCAGGCGGTCGGCGGCCGGGTCGTCCCACGGATTCAGCGAGAGAAAGAGGTCACAGTCGCTGAGGGAGCGCGCGGCTTCCTCGGCATCGAACGTCCAACCGTTTGTGACATGCCGGGCGTCGATCTCGACAAAGGTGGCGCCGCGAACGGAGGACAACATCGTCGCGCCGTCGCCACGCGCGCACAAGATTCGCAGCGAACGGCCGAACAGATGAACGAGCGCGCGGAGGGCGGGCGTGGCCATGAGGCGATCGCCATATCCGTTGATGTGAAAGACAACAGGCCGACGCCACGTCGAAACGTCGAATTTCCCGCTTTGCATTGATGTGGAATTGTATCGTGGCCGCTCGATGCATGACGGCGCAATGCATCGCACCCTCGTCCCCAGCGGCACAGGAGAATCTGCGATGCCCGTCAGGTAAACGGCAGAACGAGCGGAATCTCGACCACGCCGAGGTCGGCGCGTGATTCGATTGTCGCGACGACCTCATGGCCTCGGCGGATGAGCAGCGTCGCATCGGCGATCTCCACGCTGTCGCCGGCCGCGAGCAAGCCGGCGCGCCGTGCATCATCAGCGCCCCGGTTCGTGGCGTCCACATTCAGGTCGTCAATCCGATCGTACGCGTAGTGAGACGGCGTTGAGGTTCGTTGCGCATCGGAGCAGACCGGCGACCCAAGGCGCGGACGGCAGCACGCGCGTCGCCACGGCGAATGTCGCGGCGACCATCTCCCGCTCCGACATGTCAAGCTCGGTCAGTGCGCGGTCGAGCACGCGGTCGAGATCGTGTGCCGCCGGACCGGCCGCATCGTCGCCCGCGTACGCCGGCGTTCGCGTGTCGACGACGATGCGGCCCGCCCTGGGGAGACGTAGTACCCGCCACCCGCCGCCAACGGTGGCGCCGTCGTCAACGACGCTGACCCTGGCGACGGAGGCGCCCTCAGCGCGCGTGAACTCGATCACGTCTGCGTTGCGGCGCCAATTGATTCTCTCTGTCGAAAGGAGCGCCTCTTCCAGGAGGCACTCCTCTCGCGGAGTTGGTTACCGGCATCACAACGTCGCCAACTGCTCCTTCGGATAGTTTCGTGCGTCAACCTTCGGGTGCGCCTCGGCGATGCGGCCCTTCTCGTCAATGACGTAGGCGATCCGTTTCGCGTATTCGTCCTTCGGCGAGTCGGCGGCACCGTAGGCGATGCCGATCTTGCGGTCGGTGTCACACAGCAGCGGGAAGGGGAAGTTGAATTTCTCGGCGAAGCGGGCGTTGGCGTCGACATCGTCGAAACTGGCGCCGAGGATGGTGGTGTTCTTCGCTTCGTACTGGTCGATGAGGTCCCGGAACCCGGAACCCTCGGCCGTTCAGCCAGGTGTGTCGGCCTTCGGATAGAACCACAGCACGACCTTGCGGCCGCGCAGATCGTGCAACGCAACCTTGCTGCCGTGATGATCCAACACTTCGAAATCAGGAGCTTCGTCTCCAACCTTGAGCATGTGTCCTCCTCGGAATGACTTCAGCAAAAAACGGACCGTACCGGCGAACGACATGCCGGCATTCTAGTGTCAGGTAGGGAATCGGCCGGCTTTGACCCTCCTATTGATGTATGGCTGATACAACACCTCCGCTCGTTCTCAATCCGGAACCGGAACGTCTCGAAGACTTGGTAGCTCTATGTCTCTCCGGCGGCGGTTACCGGGCAATGCTCTTTCACCTCGGCGTTTTTCAGTACTTCAACGACGCCGCTCTCCTGGGAACGCTGGATCGCATATCGAGTGTCTCCGGAGGTTCGATCACCGCTGGAATCCTCGGCATGCAGTGGAATGCGTTGACATTCGACCCGGCCGGGCATGCCACGAACTTCGACCGCCTGGTGACCGCGAACGTGCGCAAGATGGCGTCGAGCACGATCGACGTCGGCGCCGTGGTGTTCGGCGCGCTGCTTCCCGGAACAATCGGAGAGCGAATCATCAAGCGCTACCGGGAGGTCGTTTTTGGCAGCAAGACATTGCAGGATCTGCCGGACAGGCCTCGTTTCGTCATCAACGCCACGAATGTGCAGACCGGCTCGCTCTTTCGTTTTTCGAAGCCGTACATCGCCGACTGGCAGATCGGCCGGTTCCCGAATCCAGGCCGGCTGCTGGCCGAAGCCGTTGCCGCGTCGTCCGCATTTCCGCCCATTCTGTCGCCGGCACGCCTTTCCTTCGGCCCGACGGATTTCTCGCTCGACGGCGGCCCATGCAACACACCCGCGTTCACGGCGAACGTACTGCTCACCGACGGCGGCGTGTACGACAACATGGGGATCGAAACGGCCTGGAAACGCTGCCGAACGATTTTCGTGAGCGACGCCGGAGCAAAGATGCAGCCGGAGGCAGACACGCACACCGACACCGTTCGCCATTCGCTTCGCGTGAGCTCGGTCATCGACAACCAAGTGCGCAGCCTTCGCCGGCGTCAGGTCGTCGACGCGCTCATCAAGGGCGATCGCAAAGGGGCGTTCTGGGCGATGTCGAGCGATCCGGCAAATTTCCCGGCGCTGAGTGCCCTGGCCGTTCCGCTTGCCCACGCGCGCGAGCTGGCCGCCGTCTCTACGCGCCTGAGCAGCCTCAGTGATGAACTTCAGGAGCGGCTCGTCAACTTCGGCTATGCGATGGCCGAGCGGGGCGTTCGAAGCCACTTCAATCCGGCAGCCTTCGCGCCGGCACAGTTCCCCTATCCACGCGGTGTATGAGGATTGCGACGATGACCGACGCGCCGAAGCTCGACCGGAAACTGATGGAACAGTTGATGTACGGCACCGGCACGGTACGCCGGTTCACGCAGGACTCGCCGGTGCTGCCGGACGTCTGGCTGCAGTACATGAACGAGGCGGAGGGCAAGAGGAAGTTCGTCGATCGGTATCCCGCCGTGAAGCTGCTCCTGACTCCATTCCGCGAGACCGGAGCGGGAGAGGTGCGACACGTGCTGCATAAGCGGCTTGTTGCAGACCGTCGCGAGCCAGCGTGGCGGCAGTTCGGGCACAAGCCCACGCCGCTGCCGCGGGTCATCTACAACCAGACCACGGTCGCGGCGACACTCTATTTCGAAGACCTCGTTCGGGTCGTCATGCCGATGACGGAGTGGTGGGATCGCGTGCTCAAGGCTCTCTCGCCGTTGAAGCTCGAGGAGACAGGCACGCGAAAGAACCTGGCCGAAGCGATCTGCGATCCTGAACACCGCACGGTGCGCACCAAAGAAACACCTGTCTATCCCCCCGATCTGCTCTGGTTGATGCGGGTCGTCGGGGCGATGGCGCTCGTGCGCAGCGGCAGACGGCTCCCAGCCGTTTTTGCGAAGAGGAACGGCGTGGCCCTGGCGACACCCCGGGACTGGAGGCCGATCGTCGACGCGGTCTCCCGCCTGATCGCCGGCATCAAACCGATCGAGGACTCGGGCGCGCCCGTAAGCGGTAACGGCAGCCCGCTCGCCATGGACAAGGAGCGCGTACTCATCTATTCGGTGAGTCTGAATCGCGAAGCAACTCCGACCGTTTCCCGCTCCACGCTGGCGATCAAGGCCGACGCGGCTCGGCGGCTTTTCAACATCTCGTGCGGCGAGCTGGCCTGGGGGATCATCGACAGCGGAGTCGATGCAACCCACCCGGCGTTCCGCACGCGCCACGACAAAGGCGGACTGAAGGACGTTCCGGACGAGCACCCTTTCGAGAAGTTGAAAAACGGCGCGTGGGCCAACCAGACGCGGGTCGTGGCGACGTATGACTTCACGCAGATCGATCGCCTGCTCGACCCGGCCAGCAAAGACCTCCCGAAACGTATCGAGAGCCGTCTCAAGGATCCGAAAGTCGCCGCTTCGGTTCGCACTGCGCTCCATGAGTTGTACAAGGGGCTCAGTGACGGCCGCACGATCGACTGGAAAATCGTCGCTCGGCTGCTGCGCGTTCCTCACGACAACACGTACACCGCGCCGGCCCACGATCACGGCACCCATGTCGCCGGCATCGTGGCGGGAGACTGGCGAGCCAAGGAGACAGGAAACACCACGTCCGGTGATCTCATCGGAGTCTGCCCCGACCTGAAACTGTATGACCTCCGCGTGCTCGATAGTACCGGCCACGGCGATGAATTCGCTGTGATGGCGGCGCTGCAATTTGTCCGTTATCTCAATTCGACGAACGACTACGTGGCCATCCACGGTGTCAATCTGAGCCTCTCCATTCCTCACGACGTCGCAAACTACGCGTGCGGGCGAACTCCTGTCTGTGACGAATGCGAACGGGTGGTTTCCGCCGGAACCGTCGTCGTCGCAGCGGCCGGCAATCAGGGCTACCGCAAATACGCGACCGAGGACGGAACCTCCGAGGCGTACAACAGCATCAGCATCACCGATCCCGGAAACGCGGATCTCATCATCACCGTCGGCGCCACACACCGGTATCGGCCGCATACGTACGGCGTCAGCTACTTCTCCAGTAAAGGGCCGACGGGCGACGGCAGGATCAAGCCCGATCTGGTCGCACCGGGCGAAAAGATCAGCGCTCCCCTGCCGGGCGCGCTCGTTGGAGTAAAGGACGGCACGAGCATGGCGGCGCCTCATGTGAGCGGGGCCGCGGCTCTGTTGATGGCGCGTTACAACGAGTTGGTCGGCCGTCCGGGTCGCATCAAGGAAGTCCTGACTTCGACTGCCACGGACCTCCGTCGCGAACACTATTTTCAGGGAGCGGGGATGCTCGACGTCCTGCGCGCACTGCAATCGATATAAGGAGATCGACGATGGTTACGTTCGAAGCGGTTCGCGCAAAGTACGGCGATTCCATCCTGCTCCACTTCGGCCCCGACAATGACCCGCAACTCGTCGTCATCGATGGCGGGCCGCCGGGCGTCTGGAACGATGCGCTCCAGCCGCGTCTCGACCAATTGCGCGAAGAACGCGGACTCGCTGACGCAGAGCCGCTCGATATCGCACTGCTGATGGTCAGCCATCTCGATGCCGACCACATCAGCGGCGTGCTCGATCTGATGCGGCTGCTGAATCAGAAGAGGGTTGATCAGGAGCCTCCTCCCTACAACGTTCGGAAGGCGTGGGTGAATACGTTCGAGGACCTGACCGGTCAAACAACCGGAGGCGCGTCATTCGGTGCCGCCGATGCCGCCGCGCTCGCCGCCTCCGCCCTCGGCGGCGCACTCGCCAAGACCCAAATCGGGCATCGAGCTCGCCAGCGTCGGGCAGGGCCGCGAGCTTCGGGACCTGATCAACGCGATGACGCTCAAGGGAAACATGCCCTTCAAGGGTCTGGCCACTGCCGACAGTGCGAATAATCCGGCGATGATCGAAGGTCTGAAGCTCACAGTCGTCGCGCCGTCGCAAAAGAACATCGACACGCTGCAGGCCGATTGGGCGAAGAAAGTCAAGGCTCTGCTGGAGAAGAAAAAGGCCGCGGAGGTGGCCGACTACGTCGATCGATCGGTCTACAACCTCTCCAGCATCGTCGTGCTCGCGGAGATCGACGGCAAACGGATCCTGCTCACCGGCGATGGCCGCGGCGATCACACGCTGGACGGCCTGAAAAAGAAGGGTCTCCTTGACGGCCACGGAAAAATCGAGGTGGACGTGCTCAAACTCCCGCACCACGGCAGCGAGCGCGATGTGGAAATCGACTATTTCAAAACGATCCACGCGAAGCACTACGTCATCTCCGCGGACGGCAAGTACGACAATCCTGACCTGCCGACGCTCAAGATGATCTCGGACGCGCGGAAAGGTGATGACAAGTTCACGATCTGGCTGACGAATCCGACCGGCGAGTTCGAGCTGCCGAAAATCGGCAAAGGCGTACAGAAGTTCTTCGACGCCGAGAAGACGGCCGGACGCAAGTATCGCGTGAATCAGCGGAAGTCCGCGGACCTCTCCATCCTCATCGAACTGTAGCGGACGCTCAGCTCTCCACTAATGTTCGCAACTGGCGCGACGCCACGGTCAGCATGGCCAGGTCGACACTTTGCGCGGCGCGGAAGTCGGTCATCATCTGGTCGATGCGCTCGACTTCGCGCGGACGGGCGGCCAGCCAGCGGTCGACGGGATCTTTCGCGCCGTCGCTTTCGGCGAGGACGCGCGAGGCAAGAGTGCTCTGGTAGTTGAAGAGATCGTCGACGGCGGCGGCGACGGCGGCCTTCTGCCACGGCGTTTCGGCGGCGATGGAGGCGCCGGCGGTGCGGAGGCGGTCCAGGCCGAAGCGGGCACCGACGTTGAAGTAGACCCTGGCCACATCCTCGACAGGCCGGCCCGTGCGCGAGAGACGGACGATGTCGAGGGCCGCACCCATCACGCCAAGGCTGGCGATGCGATAGGCGACGCGCTCGGGAACGCCGTCCATCTCCAGCTCGCCCTGCCGCGCTTTGAGCGATCCCAGAAGCGACGCGGGGAGAATGTCGTTCAATTTGTCGGAGATCCCGGCGATGGCAGGACGGAACTCGCCAACGTAACGGGCGGTATCGAGCGATGCATAGCCGCTGATGAGCAGCCAGCTCATGGCACGTTCCAGGAGACGGCCGACTTCGATGAGCATCTCGATCTGCACGCGTGCCGGGAGGATGTTGTCCTGCGCCTCGATCTCCGACCATAGCGAGCGGAGGTCGAACGATTCGCGGATGATGGTGAAGGCACGGGCCACGTCGGCGACGGACTTGCCGGTCTCCTCGGTCATCTGCCAGACATAGGTCGGGCGGATGCGGTTGATGATGTTGTTGGTGACGTAGGTACCGATGATCTCGCGGCGCAGACGATGGCGCTCGATGGTGGACCGGTACTTCTCGCGCAACGGTTTCGGGAAGTAAAGGACGAGATCTTCGACGAGGAGCGGATCGTCGGGCAGATCGCTGGCCAGCAGATCGGCGTAGAGCACGATCTTGCTGTAGGCCAGAAGCACGGCCAGCTCGGGACGCATCAGGCCGATGTGGGCGGTGTGCCGTTGGGCGATGGTCTCGTCATCGGGGAGCCCTTCCAGTGCGCGGTCGAGACGTCCGGCGCGCTCGAGGGCGCGCATGAAGCGGGCCTGCTCATCCAGCACCGACTCGCCGAGGGCCTGCGTGAGCGAGATGGACTGGGTCTGCTCGTAGTTGTCGCAGAGCACGAGCTGGCCGACCTCGTCCGTCATCGCCGCGAGAAGAGTGTTGCGCTGCTCGAGTCCGGCGAGCTCGCCGCGCTCGATGGCGTCGTACAGAAGGATCTTGATGTTGACCTCGTGGTCGGAGGTATCGACGCCCGCGGAGTTGTCGATGGCATCGGTGTTGATCGCTCCTCCGCCGAGGGCGTACTCGATGCGCGCCTGCTGCGTGAAACCGAGGTTCGCCCCCTCCCCCACCACCCGCACGCGCAGCTCGCGGGCATCGACGCGAAGGGCGTCGTTGGCGCGGTCGCGCGCCGCGGCGTGATCTTCGTCGCTCGATTTGACGTACGTTCCGATACCGCCCAGCCAGAGCAGGTCGGCCCGGGCCCGGAGGATCGCTTTCATCAGCTCGGCGGGAGGGAGAGTCTTCTTCTCGAGATCGAAGCAGCGCGCTACTTCCTCCGACACCGTGACCGTCTTCGCGCTCCGCTCCAGAACCGCCCCCCCCGCGGACAGCAGCGCGGTGTTGTAGCCGTTCCAGTTGAGGCGCTGATCGAAGAGCCTCCGCCGCTCGGCCAGACTCACGGCAGGATCGGGATTGGGATCGAGAAAGATGTGCGAGTGGTTGAACGCCGCCAGCAGTTTCGAATGCGGCGAGCGCAGCAAGGCGTTGCCGAAGACGTCGCCGGACATATCGCCGACGCCGACGACCGTGAAATCGTCACGCTGAATGTTGGTGCCGAGCTCGCGGAAGTGGCGCTTGACCGCCTCCCATCCGCCCCGCGCGGTGATGCCCATCACTTTGTGGTCGTAGCCGGCGCTGCCGCCGGAGGCGAAGGCATCGCCCAGCCAGAAACCGTATTCGGCGGAGATGGCGTTGGCAATGTCGGAGAACGTGGCCGTCCCTTTGTCGGCCGCCACGACGAGATAGGGATCGTCGGCATCGCGGCGGACGACGTCGCGCGGCGGGATGACGTCGGCGCCGCGGAAGTTGTCTGTGATGTCGAGCATGCCGCGCAGCAATGTCTGGTACGCCGCCACCCCTTCCTTCTGAAAGACCGCCCGCTCGCTGGAAGGATTCTTGACGACAAATCCGCCTTTCGAGCCCATCGGCACGATGACGACGTTCTTGACGTTCTGCGCTTTCATCAGGCCGAGGACCTCGGTGCGGAAATCCTCCCGCCGGTCCGACCAGCGAATGCCGCCGCGCGCGACCTTGCCGGCGCGAAGATGAATGCCTTCCATCGATGGCGAGTAGACCGAGATCTCGAACATCGGCCGCGGCAGCGGCAACTCGCGGATCGACAGCGAATCGAGCTTGAAGGAGAGGTACGGCTTGCGGTTGCCGCTCTTGTCGCGCTGGTAGTAGTTGGTCCGCAGCGTGGCGTCGATGAGTGTGAGGTAGAGGCGCAGGATGCGGTCCTCATCCGGGTTCTTCACGCGCTCGAGCGCATCCTCGACCTGCGCGCGGATGGCGCCGGCCGCGAGATGGCGGTCGGTCACAGTCGATGAGGCCATGCTCGCGCCGCGGAGCGTCGCCGCGCCGAGGGCGGGATCAAAGTGCGTCACGAAAAGCTGGATGAGCAGCCGCGCCACATCCGCCTGCGCCGCCAGCGTCTGCTGGATCAACTGCTCGCTGACGTTGATTCCGATCTGGCGGATGTATTTGCTGTAGGCGCGCAGCACGACCACCTCGTGCCACTCGAGCTCCGCGGCCAGGACCAGGCGATTAAACCCGTCGTTCTCCGCTTCGCGGTTCCAGACCCGAACGAACGCCTCCTGGAACTTCTGCTTGATCGGCGCGAGGTCGTCCTGCATCCCCTCGGCATCCAGGCTGAAGTCGCGGATGCGGACAGTGGAAGCCGGAGCGAACGGATGAACCTCGTACGGCTCCTCGGCCAGGACCTTGAGGCCCATGTTCTCGAGCCGCGGCATGATCTCGGAGAGCGGCACGGGCGGACCGGAGTGGATGATCTTGCAGCGGAACTGACGCTCTTCACCACGATGTCGATAGAGGTCGACCACGAGCTTGCCGGTGGCGAGGACTTCCTCGACATGCTCGATGTCGTACATGGCCGCCTCGGCATGGAAGCGCTCCATGTACGCGGCGGAGAACGCCTTCTTGTAGCGCCGCTGCAGCTCGATCCCGGCCTCTTCGCCGTAGCGGTGGCAGAGTGTATCGAGGAGACGGTCGCTCCACGTACGCGCGGCGTCGGCGAGTATGGCCTCGATCCGCTTCTCACCGACCTCGGGGATCTGTCCCGGTGTGGTTTTGACGACGAAAAGGATGCGCGCCAGCGGCGCGTCGGTGACGTGCTCGTAGACCGCTGTGTCGCGGCCGGCGAACTGCTCCTCCAGAATCTGTCTGGCCCTCTCGCGAAACTCAGCCGTGTTCTGATCGCGCGGCACGAAAACGTAGCAGGAGATGAATCGCTCGAAGACGTCTTTACGCGTGAAGAGCGCCACGCGGTGCCGCTCCTGCAGCAGCAGGATGCCGCGGGCGATGTCATAGAGCTGCGCGTCGGTGATCTGGAAGAACTCGTCGCGCGGGAAGGTCTCCAGGATGTCGACGAGTGCTTTTCCGTTGTGACTGTGCGGATCGAGACCGGCCCGCTCGATGGTCCTGTTGGCCTTCAGCCGCAGCATCGGAATCTCGCGCACGCTGCGGCTGTACGCGGTGGAGGTGAAGAGCCCGAGAAAGCGATCCTCGCCGGTGAGGTTGCCGTCGTCGTCGTAACGCTTGATTCCGATGCGGTCCAGCGGAACCGGGCGATGGATGGTGCTCCGGCTGTTGGCCTTGGTGATGATCAGGAGATCCTTCGTACGGGCGTACTCGCTGAACTGAGGAGTGAGCGGCGCGGCGCCGCGCGCCGACGAATCCGCGCGGACCTCGCGGAGGATGCCCAGGCCGGTGGAGGGAATCGGCGGCAGATAGTCCTTGCCATCGCGCGTCTCGAATCCGTATCGCCGGTATCCGATGAGGATGAAATTGCCATGGTTGAGCCAGGCCAGGAAGGCGCGCGCTTCCACCACTTCCTCCTGCGGCATCGGCAGTTTGGCGTGCTCGAGCTCAGCGTTGTCGGATTCGAGCTGGTCGCGCATGTGTTGCCAATCGGTCACCGCAGCCCGCACGTCATGCAGCACCACTTCGATCGCGGCACGGATGGCATCGAGCTCGGCGGCATCCGTCTCCTGGTCGATCTCGACGTGCATGTACGACTCGCGGATGGTGTCGATCTTCGCTTCCTGCGTGGCCGTGAGCTCGATTCGCCGTTCTGCCGCATCGCGGCGAACCTTCACCACGGGATGGAGCAGGAGGTGGATCTTGCGCCCCAGCCTCATGACCTCGGCGCTGACGGAGTCGACGAGGAACGGCATGTCGTCGTTGACGATCTCGATCACGGTGTGCTCGAGGCCCCAGCCGTTCCCCTCGACGGCCGGATTGAAGAGCCGCACCTTCGGAATGCCGGCGTTGCGCTGCTCGCCGAACTGCCAGAGCGAAAGCGCCCCGCCGAGGAGGGTCTCGAATGCGGTGTAGATGATGTCGTCGGGGGCGACGAGGGCGAAATAGCGCCGGACAAAGGCTTCTGCGCTGTCTGCCTGCGCGTCGGAAACGCGCTTGTACACTTCGGTGGCAAGCCGGTCGACAAGATCGGCCTTGCGCTGCTCGGGGGACATGGTCATGAATCGCGGCTCCTGCAACTGCGGAGGGCGATCATATCGCGAGGGCGGATCGCGTACGTATGACGCGCGACGGTCTGCAGGGACCGATGTGGCACAGACACTCTTGTCTGTGCCCCCTGTCCGGCGCCGCCCGCCCCTGAGGGCTTGCAATCGCCAGTCATGGCGAGAACCGCACAGACAAGAGTGTCTGTGCCCTGGAGTTCGGACGTTTTGCCGGCGAAGCCGGCTTGAGACCGTAGCCCCCGGTTTCAACCGGGGGTTCGAGGGGTTCTGACCGGGGTCGCCCCGGATTGCAAGCCCGCTTTAGCGGGCGACAGAATCCGAGGTGCATTCGGCCGGGACGTCCGCACCTGCCGGCTCTGTCGCCCGCTAAAGCGGGCTCGCAATTTTGGGGCGACCTCGAAACCCCCGGTTGAAACCGGGGGCTTTTGCCGCGTTAGCGGCAACAAGACGGTAGCCAGGGGTGCGAGCGTTTTTTGCGAGCACCCCTGGTAAAGAGATGTCGTGGTTTGGTGCCGCGTCAG
>JADGNY010000113.1 GCA_017883235.1 Thermoanaerobaculia bacterium
CGGCTGCGAAGCGTTCGGAACCGGCCGCGATCTGACAAAGGCATACCAGGACCAGTTTGCCAAAGTTGTCGATCTTCGGCTTCAGAAGGCCGGGACGCGACTGGCAGTACTGATTCACGAGGCGTTGCATCCGTAACGAGTAGGGAACCGGCCCGACGATCGGCGGACTTCACATGCGCGGCTACCCGCAAAGAGTCCGAGACAACATCCTTCCGCTCTCGGTAAGCTCGACACTGCCGGATGCGTTTGAGGAGTGGTCGTTCACAGAACATACTGTCGACCATGAACGGCCCATAGAAACGTGCCAGCTCTGCGATCAAGAAGAGCTGCGCTACCACTTCGAGATCAAGAACGCTCTAACGCACAAGTGCCTGTGGGTAGGTTCCAAATGCATTCTTAAGTTCAACCTCTCCGTGTTCGAGCAAGGCCGGCGATTGTCGCCACCCGAGTCGAAGAAGAAACTTGACGGTCTGATGCAGCAAATGCGGTTGCAATCCTGTATCAAGGCCCTGCAGAAGTTGGCGGCTTCAGAAAAGAACGAGATCCTCGCGAGTGCGCTCGCGTATTACACAAGGAACATGTGCCTCACGCCAAAGCTCGCATTTGTCGTGCTGTGGCGATTGCACGAGCACCACATCGATCACAGCCCCAGTTTTTTCAAAATCAACCTGACGAGGAACAAGTACAAAGACGATCTGCGCGAAATGCCGTTGAGTCGCGTGCATATTATCTGGCCAGCGCTTTCCCCCGCCCAGCGCCGCGTTGCCCTTGAGATGGGTCACTCAGCGCCGGAATAACGCCTAACCCTCCGTCGAGGGGACGTTCATCCGCGAGGAGCGCCGCGTCCGTCGAGGGGTCAGGCCTTCGATGCGTGGGATTAACTGGAGGAGGTGCGCTCCGCGTTTGCAAGGACTCCAAGGGCAGTCAGATCCTTGGTCCGCATCGTCACCGCTCAAGCGCCCTGGCACGGCCGAGGTGACAATGAGGGTCGAAGGGACGGCCCTGGCCCCTCTGAACACACTGCAGCCCCATCCCCAAAGCGAGGCTGCAGAGCCAGGCCTTCAGGGGCCAGGCCTTCGAAGCCAGGCCTTTTCAGGGGCCAGGCCTTCCGATGCATGGACATCGCGTCAAGGTTGAGAATCGCAATCGGAGGTTGAAGTAACCTTCAGGGGCGAAGCGTTACGAGTGCAGCGTCGAGATATCCGAGGAGATCCTTGCTCGAACCAAACTCCCGATCGCATCGTCGGATGAGGTTCGAGATGTGTCCCTCGCTTCGCAGGCGCAATCCGGCCGCGATCGATCGCAGCGTGATGAGTCCTTCGTACCATCCGATCCATGCAGCAAGGCGCCGAAGGGCGTTTCCGCGCGTTTCGCGAACCCACGCCGCGCTCGTGCTGGCGGCCTTCCCTACCGCGTCGACGATCTGGTGCATCTTCGGGCGACCGACGGCGCGCTGCTCCCTCGGATGATCTGTCGAGCGCGGCTTCGTTTCGACGATCTTCCTTACACTGCGTGTCCACTCCTCGGTGCCTAGATAGATCCGGTTCGTCAGCTTGTTCCAGAGACACTCATCGACATCGACCTTCGCGCAGACGAACTCTTTGTAATTTGCGCGAGCCTCACCGCGATCGGGATGGAAAAACTCCAACGCTGACTTCAGGTCGAGCCAGTCAGGGGCGTCGTGGTATCCGGCTGTGGCGCGATAGCTCGACCATTTGTAATCCTCCGGCCTCTCCACCATATGCGCCCGCACTGGATTCACGACGACGTATCGCAACACCTCGGCGAAATACGCCTCCTTCTCGATCAGGAACGCTTTGAACCGGCCCTGAAAGAGATGGCCGCACCGTTTGCGGCTGCGGTTGAACCATCCGGCATACGTGCTGTTGAGCCAGTGCATGCCGCGCGAGAGGTTTGGTTGCGGCGTCTGGATGACGAGATGGAAGTGATTCGTCATGAGAACGTAAGCGGTGATAGACCATCCGAAACGCTGGACGGTCTGACCCAGAAAGGCGAGAAACGTCTTGCGATCCCGATCGGAGCGAAAGATGGACCGCCGTTCATTGCCGCGTGAGGTGACGTGGTAGAGAGCGTTTTCGAACTCGAGTCGTAGTGGTCGTGCCATAGCGTCGCCGAGGATCCCTCGGAGACGTCATTCCGCCGAGGAATCTGCAACACGTGGAGAAAAGTGAGGCGAAAACTCCTCGGAATGGAAAATCGCGCTACGGATGGTAGAGCCGGGTGGGTAAAAGCGAAGATCGAAGGCGTGGCCCCGCCTGGCGCCCATGGCGCCCATGGCGCCCAGTGAAGTGTCGATGGCGAAGTTGAAAATCGAAGGCCTGGCCCCACTTCGAGCCTGCTACGGATGGTAGAGCCGGGTGGGTAAGAGCGAAGATCGAAAGCCTGGCCCCACCTCGCCCCCCGCCGGCCCCACCGTGAAAAATAAAGATCGAAGGCCTGGCACCGCCAGCCCGCATGCGCCACTCCATGGTGAAGCCAGTCAGGGCGAGAACGACAATCGAAGGCTTGGCGCCGCTCTTGGCAGGCCGCATGCGCCTTTGGCAACAGCCTGTTAGGAAGTGACAGCCGACTTGCGTACTTCGTCGTAAACGTCGCTGAAATACTGGCGACCCAGCTCGTTCATGACGATGAGCTTCGCGTTAGTGGCATACCACTCGACATGTTGCGGCTTAGAATAGTCAAGCAAGAAAACTGAATGTGCAACAACTGCATCGCCCAATTGGGCATGAACCTCGCGAATATCACGCATTGAATCGTCAATCTTTAGCGTCCAACCCGCGCTGCCAACGAAGTCGTCGAACACTGGAGTACCGAGAAGAGGAGATATGCCGTCTTCGACATCACCAAATAACGTCCGAACAACATCACGTAGTTCCCGACCCTTTTCCTCCAGTAGGTATCGAAGGGCTTTGACAAATCTGCGATCTATTGACGTCTTTGACGCTTTGCTCAATTCGTGTCGAAGAGTTTTGATTTCGGCGAGAATTTCCTTAACATCTGGGCCAACACCGGAACCCCGCCTCTGTAGCAAATCTCCGACCATATGAGCCAGCTGCCGCTTCAAGTGTTGACGCGCGTCCGCAACGGTCGCAAAAAGCAGAAAGCCATTGTTTATATCATACGCTGCTATTTCATCAATGAGAGCAAACACCTTTCGTGGGTGATCCATCCCGGGATACGTCGTTTTCGATCCAGAAGGATTCGCATCCGCGACGGCTTTGAACGACATGACATCCTTATCGAGCAAGGTTATCACGGGCAAGCGGGCGGAGCGCGCAGCGTGAAACTCGGAATGTGTCACGCTGATGCCCTTTTGCTTCGGTTCGCCGTATCTCCGGCCTATCAAGAGAACAGCCAACTGACATTGCCGAACAGCGATGTAGCAGGATTCCTCGGCAGACGACGATGGCAAGTAACCGATGTCGCCGTATTCGCTCATGACTGGTGTATAACCCAAGTCCGCAATAACGTCGCGAATTGCGTCCCGGAGGTGGTGGAGATCTTGGATTGTCGAACTGACGAAGATGTTTGGAATCATTCGTGAAGTCTATCTGAATCTGCCTAGTTACGCAGGATCGTCAGCGGCGTTCTTGCGAACCAAGGTACACGACAGGCGTACGCCGGATGTCGCATCGGAAAACCAAGATTTGCGCTACGGAATCTATAGGCGCGAAGTGGCTAACAATCCCCTACTCCGCCTTCATCGCACTCGCCAGATCGATCCTCCTCGCCAACCGAGACGGCACCAGCCCCGCCAGCAGCGACGCAACAAACGTCACGGCCAGTGACGCAACGATCAGCCTCACCGGCGTATGGAACGCGATCGTCCAGCCGAACGACTGTTTGTTGATTACGTAGATGAGGATCCACGACAGGACGTAGCCCATGGCCAGGCCGGCGGCGGTAGAGGTCAGGCCGAGGACGGAGGATTCGAGGACGAGCATGCGGCGGACCTGGGCGATGGACATGCCGAGGATGCGCAGGAGGGCCAAGTCGCGGGTGCGTTCGAGGATCAGGGCGGCCAGGGTGTTGATCACGCCGAGGACGGCGACGACGATGGCCACGGCCAGGAGGGCGTAGGTGATCAGGAAGGTCTGGTCGAAGATCTTCATCACCTCGCCGCGGATCTCGGCGTTGGTGACGACGAAGGCGTGGTACTTCGGACCGAACATCGCTTCGAGCTGTTTCCGCGCGGTCTCACGGCTGACTCCGGGCTTGAGATAGATGACGACCGTGTTCATGGCGTCGTCGCCGAAGAGATTCGTGTACAGCGCCCGGTCCATGACCACGACGCCGCGGTCGTTCGAGTAATCGCGGTAGACGCCGGTGATCGGGAAGCGGTGCGGGCCGCGCAGCGTCGTCAGCGTGATGTCGTCGCCAACGTCTTTCTTGTACTTCAGCGCGAGGCTCTCCGAAACGACGACCCCGTTGCGCGCCACCGCGTTTCGCAGCGCCTCGGAGGGCTTGCCCGGCGCGATCATCGGCAGGTCGCCGAAGCGGGCGGCGACACCGAGGTCGCCGCTGGCGACGGTGATCACAGCGTCGCCGTACGCCGCGCCACGCCCACGCGCGCGGTCGAAGGCGGCGATGAACGGGACCTTCGCCAGGTCGGCGGAGATCGCGTTCGGGAAGACGGCGGCATCGGCGTTCGAGAGGCCCTTCGACGGCCGTAGCCAGAGGTCGGAGCTGACGGTCTGGTCGACCCATACGCGCACCGTCTCGCGGAAGCTGCCGACCATCAGCGCCACGGCCACCATCATCCCGATCGCCAGCGATAACGCCGCCGAGGCGATCGACGTACGGCGCAACGAGGCTGGGATCGTCGCCGACGCTAACTCGCCGACGATGCCGAACATGGCGCGATAGGGCGTGCGCAGCAGGTTGGAGGAGGCGGTCACGATCATCGGGGCGAGGGCGGAGAAGCCGGCGACGACGAAGAGGACAGCGATGTAGCCGGCGACGGCAATGCCGTTCCAGGCGGGGAGCCGCGAGAGGAGGGCGGCGATGATGAAGCAGGCGATCGCGGCGGCTACCTGCGTTGTGCGGGTCTGCGTCCTGCGGATATTGGAGAAAAGGAGGTTGGGTCTCAGTTGCGCTGCCTCAATCGATGGCTGGATTGCCGACAGCAACGAGAGCGTCGTCCCCACCGCCACCCCGGCCGCGATGATCTCCGGCGTCAGGACGATGGCCTCGGGGGTCGAGCTGATGTAGAGGGCGTTGATGGTCCGGCCGATCAGTCTCAGGATCAGCCAGGCCAGCCCGCGGCCGAGGGCGATGCCGGCGGCCGAGCCAGCGAGGCCGAAGACGAAGCCTTCGAGGATGAAGGCTCCGAAGATCTGCCTTGCCGAGGTGCCGAGGGTCTTGAGGATGCCGACGTCTTTGCGGCGGCGCAGAATCGAGATCAGGACGGTGTTGTAGACGAGGAACATCCCCACCAGCAGCGCCACGCCGGCGAGGGCGAAGAGGTTCACGCGGAAGGCGCGCAGCATCTTCTCGACGCGTTGGTTTCGCCGCGCCGGCCGCTCGAGCCGCGCGCTCGATGGAAGAACATGCTCGATGGCCGGGATCAGCGAATCGGCGGGCACGATGAGATCGATGCGGGTCAGGCGTCCTTCAAAACCGAAGCTGGCCTGCGCGGCGGCGATGTCGGCGATGGCGATCGCGCCGTTGAAGGCGGTGGCCGGGCCGCGTGCTTCGAGCAGGCCGCGGACGATCATCGTCCGGCGGATTCCTTTGACGTCGAGCGTCAGCGGCGAGCCGAGTTTCAGCCCGTGCTCGCGGGCGAAGCTGGCCGGGATGACGACGGAGTCGTCGCGGAAGAGGCTGAGGTACGTAGCCGCCGATTCGTGCGCGCTGGTGACGACGCTGGCGTAGCGGTAGTCGCGGAAGTGGAGATCGGAAAGGAGGTCGACGCCGAGGAGGCGGATGGGGAGTGTTTGCGGTGCCACGTCCGCCATCCCCTCGAGATCGATGACCGGCGCGAAGCGGACGCCGCGCGGCCAGAACGGTTGCAGCGCGAGAAGCACGTCCTCGTTAAGACCGACGTCGGAGACGATCTGGTAGTTGGCGCGGCCGGCGACGGCATCGACCGATTCCTGGAAGGCCCGCAATGCGCTCTGATTCGAGAGCGCAATGGCCACGACCACCGCGACGCCGACGGCGATGCCGAGGATCGTCAGCGTAGTCCGCATGGCCTCACGGATGATGGGGCGGAGGACGAGAGCGCGGAGGATCATTTCGAAGCAGGGGTCGGGAATCGGGGGTCGGGGGTCGGAGCTGAGCCCGATTTCTCCGACTCCCGACTCCCGGCCCCCGACCCCCGCATTACCTTCCCATCCGCCACCTCCACCACGTAGTCGCCATAACTCGCAGCCCGCTCGGAGTGCGTGGCCATGACGATCGTGGGACGGTGTGTCCTGTGAATCCCGCGGATCAGGTCGAGGATCATCTCGCCGTTCTTCGAGTCGAGGTTGCCGGTGGGCTCGTCGGCCAGGATCAGCGGCGGACGATGGACGACGGCGCGGGCGATGGCGACGCGCTGCATCTCGCCGCCGGAGAGCTCGTTGGGAAAGTGCGTGGCGCGACTTCCGAGTCCCACCTCGTCCAGCACCTCGGCGACGCGCGATTTCACTTCGCCGCGCGGCGCATTCGCCAGCGATAGCGGGAAGGCGACGTTCTCGAAGACGTTCAACGTCGGGATGAGGTTGAAGAACTGGAAGATGTAACCGATCGACTTGCGCCGCAGCATGGTCAAGCGCGACTCGTCCAGAATTGATGTGTCGACATCGTCCAGAAGCATGCTCCCGGAGGTCGGCTTGTCGACCGCGCCGATGAGATTCAGCAGCGTCGATTTGCCGCTGCCGGAGGCGCCCATCAGCACCGCGAAATCGCCGGAGGCGATGTCCAGCGAGACGTCGTCGAGCACCTGAACCGCCGCCGATTCCGCGCTTCCGGCGTAGGCGTGCGTGACGTGCTCGAGGCGAATGCGCATGGCCGGCGATTGTACGCGCCGCACGAGAGGCGCCGCCTCTGATAGGCTGAGCGGCCGAAGGAGACCGTCATGGACGAAACAACCAGTGGCGCGAATACAGGCGAAGATGCCGACTCGCGCTTTGACAAGGCCAAAGACTTTGTGAATGAAAAATACTCGGCGGCGTCTGACGCCGTTCGCAACCAGTACAACCGCGTGCGCGAGAAGGTCGAGGATGTCGACTTTGGTGCCATTACCGATCAGGTGCGCGGCTACGTTCGCTCGAATCCCGGAAAGGCGCTTCTGATCTCGGTCGGCGTCGGATTCCTGGTCGGCCTTTTGCTCCGGCGCGATGACAGTGAATAGCCGGCATGGCCGGCAACGTTGGTTGCCCAAGGCTCGGCCACCATTTTCGCGCGATCACTCTGTTGCATAAATATTCAAGGGGAGCAACGATGCCGACCACACGAGACACCGATTTCGAACGATCCGCTGCCGGGATGGACTACGACAATCCGATTCGCGAGAAGGCGTCGCAGCTCGGCAGTGCCTTCGCCGAAAGCGGGCCGGAGGCGCTGTTCGAGGAAATCGAGAAACTGCTGCCGGAGTCATGGCGCGAGCACATCCGGACGTTTCCGATCACCGCGGTGCTCCTCGGTGTCGGCATCGGCGTATGGCTCGGCATGAAGAAGGGCGACGAGGTGATCGCAGCCGGGACGTCGATGGTCACGGCCGTGGCGATGCAGAACGTCGCCAAAGTCATGCAGACAGCGACGGGCGGCGACGATTAACCCTTGCGAAGCGGCCGCCGGCTCCGCACAATGACTCGGAATGGAGACTCGGCCGCTTCCACTTGGGATTGCTGATCACCGGCACTACTACCTGGCGTCGCTCGCCGCCGAGGTTCATCGGACGTACTTTTACAAATATCCGCCGCTTCCGGTGCGCTGGGGCCAGCAGATCAACCGCAAGAAACGCCGCTCGATCCGGCTGGGGTCGTACAACCACGTCACGACCGAGATCCGCATTCACCCGCTGCTCGATTCGCCGGAGATTCCGGCGTTTTTCATCCAGTCGGTGATTTACCACGAGTATCTGCATCACGTCCTCGGCGCGAGCCACAACCGGCGTTTCCACAAAGAGGAGCGGAAGTTCCGCTACTTCCGCGAGTCGAAGGAGTGGATCCGCCGGCACCTCTGGCTGTTGCTGGGTATCAAGCGGAATCGAAACGTCATCGTCCCGCCGCCTCCGGCGCTGCCACCGCAGATGGTGCTGTTCTAACTGCGCTTCGCGCGTTGTCTGCGCCTGCGGCGCGTTGTCGGTTGTCTGCGCTGCCGCGCGTGGTCAGTTGTCTGCGGCATCGAAGTGCCCCCGGTTTTGACAACGCGCGCAGCGCAGACAACCGACAACGCGGCGAAGCCGCAGACAACGCGCGCAGCGCGCAGTTACACCCCCATCGGGAACGTCAAACTGTAGATGTACCGGCCGCGCGCTACCTGCAAGACCACCGACGATCGCTCGGCGGATTGCGTCAGGGCTTGATTGAGATCCTTGACCGAGGCGACTTCGACACCGTTCACACCGACGATGACGTCACCTTGGGCGAGACCGATGTTCTCGCTGCGTGAGCCGCGCGCGATTTCATCGATGACGACGGCGCGGCTACGGTCGGCGACGCGCAGGCCTGCAATCTCCCAGAGAATGCGCAGGCCGAGGTCGTCCGGCGCCTCGGATGGACGAACGGAAATCGACTCGGTCCTGCCATCGCGCGCGACCGTGAGCGGAAGAGGCTGTCCGGCAGCGACCGTGGCGGTGAGCGTGGAGAAGGCTTCGCGGGAGTCGACCGGCTTGCCGGCGACGGCGGTGATGATGTCGCCGGTGCGCAGACCGGCTGCCTGCGCGGGCGAGCCGCTGATGACACGCGCCACCAGCGCACCGCGCGAGGCTCGCAGTCCCGTACGGCGCGCCTCCTCGGGGGTGATGGTTGCGGTCACGGCGCCGATCCAGGCGCTGTGCACCTGGCCATAGCGCAGGATGTCCTGGACCACTTTCTTCGCCCTGTCGACCGGGATGGCGAAGCCGATGCCCTGGGCGTTGGCGAAGATCATCGTGTTGATGCCGATGACGCGCCCTTCGATGTTGAGCAACGGTCCGCCTGAGTTGCCGGGGTTGATCGACGCGTCGGTCTGGATGAAATCGGTAAACGTGCGCCCGGCCTCTTTGGATGGAACGGAACGTCCCAGCGCGGAGACGACGCCGGTGGTGACCGTGCCGCTCAGGCCGAATGGATTGCCGACGGCGATGACCGTCTCGCCGATCAGCAGATCGGCCGAGGTGCCGACGGGCGCGGCCAGAAGGTTCTTCGCGTCGACGCGCAGAACCGCCACATCGCTGTCGGGATCGACGCCGATCAGCCGGGCCGGGAGCTGCGTCCCGTCGCTGAAATTGACGGTGATGCTCGACGCCCCTTCGACGACGTGGTTGTTGGTGACGATGATCCCCTCGCTCGACCAGACGAAACCGGAGCCAAGCGACTGGGATGTGAAACTGCGGTCCCGGCCGCCAAAGATTCCGAAGGGATCGAATGGATCGACTTCGCGCCGGCGGATCGTCGACTCTGTCTGGATGTTGACGACGGCCGGCCCAACGTCGTGGGCCACGGTGACGATCGGCGTTCGGCGCGCCGCGCTGACGGTGGGCGGAATCGCCGCCCTCTCCTGCCGCGGCTGACGGGCATCGACCGTCTGCGATTCCGCGGCCGGCTTGCAAGCGAGACTGACGAGGAAGAGCACGAAGATGAGGCGGAGCTGCTTCATGAGGCAATGATACGTGTGTCCAACTACAATTCCCGCTCATGCGCCGCACGATGATCGTCCTCGCCGTCTTTCTCGCCACCACCCTCCTCGCCCAGTCACCCGCCGATCCACCGATGCTCGGGTTCAGCGCCGCCGATGCGGCGAAGGAACGGGCACTCGAAGCGCAGTTCGATTCGTCGCTGAAACGCGATGACCTTCGGGACTGGATGAAGCGCCTCTCCGCGCGCCCCCACCACCTCGGCTCGGCCTACGATCACGACAACGCGCTGTTCATCGCATCTCTTTTCAAATCGTGGGGGTACGACACGAACATTGAAGAGTTCAGCGTCCTCTTCCCCACACCGAAGAAACGCGTGGTCGAGTTGATCGCTCCCGAGCACTTCACGGCCAAGCTCGTCGAGCCGCCGGTACCGGGCGATGCGACGTCGGGGCAGCAGAGCGAGCAGCTTCCGGTTTACAACGCCTACTCCATCGACGGCGACGTGACTGGCGATCTCGTCTACGCGAACTACGGAATCCCCGCCGACTACGAGATCCTGGAGCGCAACGGCGTCGATGTGAAAGGGAAGATCGTCATCACCCGATACGGCGGCTCGTGGCGCGGGATCAAGCCGAAAGTAGCGGCGGAGCACGGCGCCATCGGCTGCATCATCTACTCCGATCCGAAAGACGACGGTTACGCGCAGGGCGATGTCTATCCGAAGGGCGCCTATCGAAACGAGAACGGCGCACAGCGCGGTTCGGTGATGGATATGCCGGTGCATCCCGGCGATCCGCTCACGCCCGGCGTCGGTGCGACCAAGGATGCGAAGAGGATCGACCGCAAGGACGCCGAGGTCATCACGAAGATCCCGGTGCTGCCGATTTCGTATTCCGACGCGCTGCCCCTTCTCCGCGCACTCGGCGGTCCGGTCGCTCCCTCTGAATGGCGCGGCGCGCTGCCGATTACCTATCACATGGGTCCCGGCCCGTCGCGGGTCCATCTGGCGCTGGAGTTCAACTGGAACATGGTGCCGGCGTACGACGTGATCGCGCGTATGACCGGTTCGCAGTATCCCGACGAGTGGATCATGCGCGGCAATCATCACGATGCGTGGGTGAACGGCGCCAGCGATCCGCTCAGCGGTCAGGTTGCCCAATTGGAAGAGGCGAAGGCGATCGCCGAGCTGGCGAAAACAGGCTGGCGGCCCAAGCGGACCATCCAGTTCGCGGCGTGGGACGGCGAAGAAGAAGGGCTCATCGGCTCGACGGAGTGGGCGGAGACGCACGCCGACGAGCTGCGAAGCAAAGGCGTCGTCTACATCAATTCCGATACGAACTCGCGCGGCTTCCTCGATGCGGCTGGATCACACACGCTCGAGAAGCTCGTGACGCAGGTGGCGCGCGACGTCCCCGATCCGGAGCGGAATATCTCGGTTCTTGCGCGACTGCGTGCGCATGAAGCGACGCGCCAGTCGACCCGCGACGGAAACGCCGAGATGCGCAGAGAGCCGCACGACGGCGATCTGATCCGCCTCGACGCCCTCGGATCGGGCTCCGATTACACGCCGTTCCTCCAGCACACCGGCGTGGCCGCGCTGAACATCGGCTACGGCGGCGAGGGGGGCGGCGGCTCGTATCACTCGGTCTACGACTCCTTCGATCACTTCACACGCTTCGGCGATCCGACGTTCGACTACGGCATCGCACAGGCGAAGACGACCGGACGCCTGGTGCTCCGGCTGGCGAACGCGGACGTGCTGCCGTTCGAGCTGAAGACCTTCGCCGACACGATGTCGCGCTACCTTGACGAACTGACGAAGCTCGCGGAAACGACACGCCGCGAGATCGACGAGCGGAACCGTCTGGTGCGCGAGCACGCCTACGAGAACGCCGCCGATCCGACGAAGCCGTTCGTGGCGCCGAAGGCGGAGCCGCCCGCGCCGTATCTCAATTTCGCGCCGCTGCAGAACGCGATCGCGCATCTGAAGAAGAGCGCGCAGGAGTTCGATCGCGCCGCCGCCGCGGCGCCTGCCGATCGCCAGGCAGGTTTCGACCGTGCCTTGATGCACATCGAGCAGTCGCTCCTTCTTCCCAACGGTCTGCCCCGCCGGCCGTGGTTCCGCCATCAGATCTACGCCCCCGGCTTCTACACCGGCTACGGCGTCAAGACCGTGCCTGGCGTGCGCGAAGCCATCGAGCAGAAGCAGTGGAGCGACGCGAACGCGCAGATCGAGAGCGTGTCGAAGGTGATCGAGGGGTACGTAGCCGAGGTGGAAAAGGCGACGCGGTAACTGCGGCCTCGCCGCGTTGTCTGCGCCTGCGGCGCGTTGTCGGTTGTCTGCGCCTGCGGGCGCGTGGACCTTCGTTCTCATTTTGCGTGAGGATGCCATTTTGCGTGAGGAGGCGTGCCGTGAGCCAAGGCCAATGGGCTCCCGGCCGCGCAGACAACTTGCGCAACGCCGCAAAGGCGCAGTCATACTCGCTTAGATTGTGAACGAAGGTCCACGCGCCCGCAGGCGCAGACAACCGATAACGCGCCGCAGGCGCAGACAACGCGGCGAAGCCGCAGCTATCGAGGCAGGAGGTAAATCACTTCGCCCCTCTTCGACATCCCCAGATCCTCACGGGCGATCCGTTCGACGGCGTAGGTGGAATTCCTCACGCTGTCGATCTCGGCGCGCAAGCGGGCGTTCTCCTGCTGGAGCTGCTGTATTTCCGCGTGGAGCGATTCGACGCGTTTGCGCGACTGCTGCAGTTCCGAGGTGGCGCGGCCGGTGACGAAGAGCGAAGCGATGCCGCCGAGGATCAGCAGGGCCACGAGAATCACGGCGATTCTGCGGATTGCCTGCGCGGCGCGGCGTGGCGCCCGGGTGGAGACGGCGGGGTGCATGTGTAAAGGTAGTGTCGCGGGTCGGTGCGGCCGTGTCAACGCCGTATAATCCGGACCGGTGACGCGCGACACCGCACAGAACCCTCTCAACGAGCGATACGCCTCGAAGGAGATGTCGTATCTCTTCTCCGCCGATTACAAATTCCGGACGTGGCGGAAGCTCTGGATTGCGCTCGCCGAGGCGGAGAAAGAGCTCGGATTGCCCGTCAGCGCCGAACAGATCGCGGATCTGAAAAAACACGCCGAAGACATCAACTACGCCGACGCCGAGCGCCGCGAGCGCGAGATCCGGCACGACGTGATGTCGCACATCTACGCCTACGGGCTGCAGGCCCCGTCCGCGAAGGGGATCATCCACCTCGGCGCCACCTCGGCCTTCGTCACCGACAACACCGACATCCTGCAGATGAATGAAGCCCTCGGCATCATCCGGGGGCGCATCGTCAATCTGATGGCCAAGCTCCGCGACTTCGCCTGGAAATGGCGCGGCACTCCTGCGCTCGCCTTCACGCATTTCCAGCCCGCGCAACTGACCACCGTAGGCAAGCGCGCCACGCTCTGGCTGCACGACCTGCTGCTCGACTACCGCGAGATCGACTTCCGTCTCAGCCAGCTCGCTCTCCTCGGCGTGAAAGGGGCGACCGGCACGCAGGCATCATTCCTCAGCCTTTTTGATGATGACGCTGCCAAGGTCAACCGGCTCGAACAGCTCGTCGCCGAGAAAGTGGGCATGCGGCGCAGCTATCCGGTCTCCGGCCAGACCTATTCGCGCAAAGTCGATTCGCAGGCCGTGAACGTGCTGTCGGGCTTTGCGCAGTCGGCATCGAAGTTCGCCTACGACATGCGGCTCCTGCAGCATCTGCATGAGATCGAAGAGCCGTTCGAAGAGGAGCAGGTCGGCTCGTCGGCGATGGCCTACAAACGCAATCCGATGCGTGCCGAGCGGATCGACGCGCTGGCGCGGCACCTGATCGTCAACACCCTCAATCCGGCGTTCACCGCGGCCACGCAGTGGTTCGAGCGGACGCTCGACGATTCGGCGAACCGGCGTATCTCCATTCCGGAGGCGTTCCTCGCAGCCGATGCGATCGCCCTGATCTATGACAACATCGCGGCAGGACTGGTGGTCCACGAGGAAGTGATCGCGGCCAACGTCCGGCGGGAGCTTCCGTTCATGATGACAGAGAACCTGATGATGGAAGGGGTGCGGCGCGGCGGCGACCGGCAGGTGCTGCACGAGCGCGTGCGCATCCATTCGCAGGCTGCCGCGGATGCGCTCAAGTCGGGGGCGAGCGAGAATGATCTCTTCGATCGCATCGCCGCCGATTCGCTTTTCGGCATCGATCGCGCATCGATCGCGGCCACGGCCCGGCCCGAGAACTACACGGGATTGTCAGCGCGGCAGACGGAGAGATTTCTCATCGAGGACGTCGATCCCATCCTCGAATCGGAGCACGCACAGATCAGATCAGAAGCCGGCGAGGTGCGGGTATGAAACGAGCTTTCCAGGCTGTGGCATTGCTGTCGCTGGCGGCATGCATCCACCGGCCGGCGTCACAATCGACGGCGTCGGCACCAACGGCATCACCGTCACCGCAGTCACGGCAGCAGATGTCGGCGCACGGCGCGGCAGGCTGGGTGGGGCAGGAGTTCGCCGGCCGGACGACTGCCAACGGCGAGATCTTCGATCCGATGCTGATGACGGCAGCGCATCGCACGCTTCCGTTCGGTACGCTCGTCGACGTCAAGAATCCGAAGACCGGGCAGTCGGTGCGCGTCCGCGTCAACGATCGCGGACCATACGTCGGCGACCGCCTCATCGATCTCTCCTATGCCGCGGCCCGGCAGATCGGAATCGCCGAGAGCGGCGGCGGCGACATCGACATGACCGTTGTGAAGATAGGCCGCGGCGACCGCGAGCCGCCGGCACCGTTCGCTGTCAACATGCCCGACAGCACAGTTGCCGCGATGCCGGCAACACCGGCGCAATCGCCCGCGCCAGTGCCGGTACCCGTTCCAGCTCCCGTTCAGCCGCAAGTGCAGCCGGTGCCAGCGACCGTCGATCGAATCGAAGTAACCGAGCAGCATGCCGGCGCCCCCGAGAGCCGCCGCCAGGTTGCCGCCAACGGAACATCGCTCGAAGACGTCCCGGTGAAGACCGAGCCCCTTCCGCCTTCATCGTCGAAGCCGGTTCCGGCGCCCGTTCCCACGACGCCTCAGCCGGGCCCGGCGACGGCGCGTGGCGGACGATACGTCGTGCAGGTCGGCGCGTTCTCGCAGGAAGCGAACGCGATGGCGCTGCAGAAGAAGCTGAAGACGATCGGCCAGGAATCGACGATCGATCACACCTCGCTCTACCTCGTTCGCGTCGGCCCGTTCGAAACCCGCGAGCAGGCGGCCAGCGTTCGCTCGAAGCTGGAAGCGTCGGGGATCTCGGCGATTATTACTTCGAAGTAGAAGGACGAACAACACCCATGTCGAATCGCACGTTTACGATCATCAAGCCGGACTCCGTCCGCAAAGGGAACTTCGGAAAAATCGTCAGCCGGCTCGAGGCGGAGGGTTTCCGGATTCTGAGCCTCAAGAAAGTCAATCTTTCGACGAAACAGGCCGAAGCGTTTTACGGCGTTCACCGCGAACGGCCGTTCTTTCCGGACCTCGTCCGCTACATGACCTCCGGCACCGTCTACGTCGCGGCGCTGGAGAAGGAGAACGCCGTCCTCGCGCTGCGCACATTGATGGGCGCAACCGATCCGTCCAAGGCTGATGCCGGCACGATCCGGAAGGAGTTCGGCGAGTCGATCGAGCAGAACGCCATCCACGGATCCGATTCGGACGACAACGCGAAAATCGAGATTGGTTTCTTTTTCGCGGAATCAGAGTTGATGTAGAGAGCGATCGGGAGTCGGGAGTCGGGGGTGCCCGGCTCCCGCGGCCGGCACTGTTGCCGCGTCGTAGTCGACCGGTAAATAGAGCGAGAAACACGAGCCTTCGCCGGCCTCTGACCGCACGTCGATCCGGCCGTGATGCAGCTCGACAAAATTGCGCGTGAGCGACAGCCCCAGGCCGGTGCCGCCCCGCCGGGCACGCCGTCCTTCTTCGGTCTGGTAGAACTCGTCGAAGATGCGCTGCAACTCGTCGGGGGCGATCCCGATCCCCCGGTCGGCGACGTCGATGCGTACGGTCTCGACGCCGAGCGGTGAGGTGGTACGCGGAATCGACGTCACCCCGATCGTGACCGGTCCTCCATCCGGCGAGAACTTCACGGCATTCGAGAGCAGATTGAAGAGGATCTGTTTGAGGCGTCCCTCGTCGAGCCGCACGCGTGGCACCGAAGGGTCGATCGATGCCGTGATGTTCACCTTCGCCTCCGCGGCGAAGCCTTTCATCACCCGCTCAACCGAGGCGATGGTTTCGCGAAGGTCGAACTCGTCGGTGCGAAGCTCCATCTTGCCCGCTTCGATCTTCGACAGATCGAGGATGTCGTTGATCAGCTCCAGCAGATGATTGCCGGCCACGTGGATGTTCTCCAGGAACTTGTAGAGCCGCTGCGGCACGACGGCGCGCGTGTTATCGAGCAGCACGCTGGAGAAGCCGATGATCGAGTTCAGCGGCGTGCGCAACTCGTGTGACATGTTGGCCAGGAACTGGTTCTTCGACCGGTCGGCGGCCAGCAGCCGCAGGTTGGTCTCGCGCAGCTCGTTCGTCCGTTCCATGACCCGCTGCTCCAGCGCGAAGGTCAGCCCTTCCATGTCTTTGTACAGATGCGCGTTTTCGATGGCGACGGCGGCCTGGTTGGCGATCGCGGTCAAGAGGAGCAGGTCGTCGTTCGTGAAGGCGTTCTTCTTGATGCTCTCGACGGAGATGACGCCGATCACGCGGTCTCGGGCGATCATCGGAACGCCGAGCCACGACTCGGTCGGCTTCGTGTCGGCGACCGCCCGCACGCCGATCCGTTTTTCATCGGCCACACTGCCGATGAGAAGCGGCTCGCTGTGGTGAATGACCCAGGAATTCAGCCCTTCTCCGAGCGGCATGCGCTCCTTCGGCAGGCGGATGTCTTCACGGACATCGAGCTCGAACGACAGCTCGTTGGTCGACTCATCGACAAGGGCGATGGTGAAGAGTGTGCAGTCGACCGACCGCTTGCACTCGTTGTAGATCACCGCCAGCAGCTCGTCGGTGGTGTACCGGAGCGAGATCGTCTTGCCGATGTTGGTGAGTGAGGCGAGGCGCTGCAATTGCAGCACGCTCTTCATTCGCGTCTTGGCCAGGCCGCGGGCTACGATGATCGCCTCGCTGCCGGTGAACGCCAGGGCCACGAGTGCGCCCCACCCGAGCGCCGCGAACGCCAAAACCGTCATCACCGCATACGGAACGGTGAGCAGATAGATGCCCAGATCGACGAGGTCGATATGGACGATCTTCCGCAGCGAGTAGCCATACGACTGCGCCACGCGAAACATCAGGAGGATGTTCGTAACGCTGAGGACGATGCCGCAGAGTGCGATTTTCAGCGCCACGCTCAGCGTGACGTGCGCCAGAGGCAGCTCGCCCTGGAGACGTTCATACAACGTCGCCGCGGCGACCACGGGAATCCCATACGTTCCGAAGAGACCGAAGGTCTTGACGTGATCGACGAAGCGGTCCGTCGACTCGATCTTGGCGGGCCCGATCTGTTGCAGCGCAAGGATGCGCGCGGCACCCGCTACGATCACGGCCAGCCATGACGCCATCACTACGCCGAGGATCGGAATCATGACGGTGTATGCGGTGAGAACGAGTGAGACGTAGATCAGCTCGGTCAGCTCGAATTTCAGCAGCGCGAGCGTCATGGCGAAGGCGACGAGGATGAAGATGATGCCGGCCGCATTCGGCTGGAGCCGGTGGAGGATGGCCACGGTCTGGTCGAGGCGCAGCCATGTCACCCAGAGCATCAGCAGCAGGCCGGCCAGTCCCTGCGTGAGAAAGACGGTGATTGTGCGCCGTCGCGCGGAGTCGGAACCTTGAGGCATTGGATTGTCTGGTGAGCGGCAATCGTACACCTCGACGAATGTCGATTTGACCACCGCCCTTCGCGCGCGTAGCCTTCGCGCGGGCAAGGTCATGCAGAGAGAAGAGAAGTCGGAGCGCAGCCGGCGGCAGGTGCTCGACGCCGCCCTGCAGTTGTTCTCGCATCAGGGCTATCGCGCCACCACGGTGCGCGAGATCGCCGTGGCCGCCCGTGTATCGACCGGCAACGTCTATCACCACTTCCCCGACAAGGAGACGATCTTCCGTTCCCTGCTCGACGAGTTCTGGCGCATCACCGAAACCCGCCGCTATCCGTTCACCCGCGCGCTGTCCGTCGGCCAGTTCCCCGACAACCTCGAGCAGCTCGCACTGGCCGCGCGCGATTCCATACGCGAGTTCAAGCCGTATTTCGTGTTGATCTTCGTCGACGTCATCGAGTTCGAGGGGACGCACATCCGCAAGTTCTACGCCGAGCTCGGCCAGCGTTATGGCGCCTTCGTCGGAGAGGAGGCGCTGGGCGAGATGAAGCAGCGGCTCCGTCCTTCGGTCTCGCCGATCTCCGCCCTCCTCATCACCTCGCGGGTCTTCTTCAACTACTTCACCGTCGAGATCCTCTTCAACGCTCCCCAACCGTTCGGCAAAGAGTCGTCACAGATGATCAAAGAGCTGTCGGACATGGTTAGGAATGGGATATTGATGTAGCGGTCTCGCGGTCTCGAAGTTACGAGGTCTCGCGGCGTGCATACGTCCGAACACCGCGAGACCCCGCAACCTCGTGACTCCGTAACCGCACAAAGGAGCCTCCTTGAAACGTCTCGCCTTCCTGATCCTCTTCGCCACCACGGCCCTCGCCCAGCAGCAGAACGACGCCGAGTACACACGGCAGATCCGCCAGTTCACGACCGGGCCGCAGTTCAGCACCGAGATGGTCGATCACATGCCGGCGTCGGCCGGCGTGCCGACGCCGCTCAAGTTCTTCGGCTACATCGCCGGCGCCGATGGACACCTGACGTACTCGGAGGACGTGAACCGTTACATGCGAGTGCTGGAGGCTGCCTCGCCGCGCGTGAAGGTTTTCTCCATCGGCAAGAGTGAGGAAGGTCGCGAGATGATCGCGGTGGCCGTGGCTGGCAACGAGACCATCGCCAACATCGACCACTACCGCGACATCACCAAACGGCTGGCCGATCCGCGCAAGCTGACTGACGATGATGCCGCCCGCCTCATCGCCAGCGGCAAGCCGATCTACTACATCACCGGATCCATTCACTCCCCCGAGACCGGCAGCCCGGAGATGCTGATGGAGCTGGCCTACCGGCTGGCCGTCGAGGACTCGCCGCTCGTCCGCAAGATCCGCGACAACGTCATCGTCCTCATCACGCCGGTGGTCGAGACGGACGGACGCGACCGGCAGCTCGATCTGGCCCGCTGGCGCGAGGCCAATCCGAAGCGCCCCGTGCCGCCGCTGGTCTATTGGGGCCACTACGTTGCCCACGACAACAACCGCGACAACCTCGGCCTCGCGCTCGCGCTGAGCCGCAATGTGCTTCACGCCTTCTTCGACTTTCATCCGCAGGTCACCCATGACCTGCACGAGTCCGTGCCGTTCATGTACATCTCCACCGGCACCGGGCCCTACAACCCGTCGATCGATCCGCTCGTCGTCGATGAGTGGCAGCGGATGGCCTGGCACGAGGTGCAGGAGCTGACCAAACGCGGCCTGCCCGGCGTCTGGACGTATGGCTTCTACGACGGTTGGGCGCCGAACTACATGATGTGGGCCGGCCAGGGGCACAACGCCGTCGGCCGTTTTTACGAGACGTTCGGCAACCGCTTCCCGATCACGGCCGACCGCGTCGTGCGCGGCCAGAGCGACCGGGCCTGGTTTCGCCCCAACCCGCCGCTGCCGACGGTGAAATGGTCTTTGCGCAACAACGTCAACTACCAGCAGAGCGGCCTTCTGCTGGCGCTCTCCGATTTCGCCGACCGCCGCCAGCACTTCCTCGAACAGTTCTATCTGTTAGGAAAGCGTGCCATCGCCAAGGCGGCGAATGAAGGCCCGGCCGCATGGGTCTTCGACGGCGGGCAGAAGCGGCAGGGACAACTCGTCGATCTGATGAATCTTCTCCGCACACAAGGCGTCGAGGTGCAGGTCGCCGACGCGCCGTTCAGTCTCAATCCGGAGTGGCCTCCCGCTCCGCCGGCGGACGACAAAACAAAATCGGACGACAAGGCGAAGGAGGACAAGCCGAAGGACAACAAGCCGAAGAAGGACCCCACCATCAACTTCGGCAAAGGCACCTTCATCATCCGGATGGACCAGCCCTACTCGCGCATCGCCGACGCCATGCTCGACGTCCAATACGTTCGCAGCGATGAAAAGGTGTACGACGACACCGGTTGGACGCTCGGTTACCTCAAGAACGTCGACTTCAAGCGCGTCGCCAACCCGGCGGTGCTGAAGGTTCCGATGCACGAGTGGACCGGCGCACCGGCTGCCACGGCATCGACGATCATCGAGAACAACGCCGACACGAGCGTTGCCCGCGCCGTCTGGGCAGACCGCGGCGCGCATTGGGTCGTCGCTGACGAGACGTTCACCATTGGCGCAAAAAAATATGGCGCCGGTACGATCGTTGCGGCATCGGCCGCCCCGGCGTCGAAAACCCATGAGATTCACCTCCCGCGCATCGCCATCCTCCACACCTGGCTGCGCACGCAGGACGAAGGGTGGTTCCGGCTCGGCTTCGAATCGCTCGGCATCCCCTACAGCTATCTTTCGACGCAGGACGTGGCGCGCACGCCGAACCTTCGCGAGAAATTCGACGTCATTCTCTTCGCGCCGACCGGCGGTTCCAACTCCTCCGCCGAGATCGTGAACGGCCTTCCCCCCGGTCCGCCGCTGCCGTGGCACAAGACGGAGCTCACTCCCAATTTGGGCGGGATCGATGAGACGGACGACATGCGTCCCGGCCTCGGCCTGATCGGCGTCGACAACCTGTCGCGTTTCGTCGAAGGTGGCGGCCTGCTGATCACCGCGCGCGACACCTCGACATGGGCCGTGCAATACGGCCTGGCGCGGTGGGTGCGCGTCATCGAGTCGCCGAAGCTTCGTGCACCGGGCACGATCCTTCTGGCCAGCATCACGGACAAGAAGAGTCCCATCGCTGCCGGCTACGACGACACGCTGCCGATCTACTACGCCGGCACATCGATCTTCCAGGTCGGCCTGAACCCGCCGCCCACTCCGGAATCGCGTCCGAGCGGCCGAGGAGGGAAGAACGATCCCGATGTGGCCCAGGGACGCCCCTTCGTACCGCTGCCGGAGCGGCCGAAACCAGCGCCGGGAGAGGAAGGGTTCCAGCCGCCCGAGGACGCGCCGTGGAACTCCGACTACGCGCAGCCGCGCCCCGAAGACCGGCCACGGGTGATCGTTTCGTTCGCCAAGCAGGAAGATCAGCTTCTGATGTCGGGCATGCTCGAAGGCGGCGACGAGATCGCCGGCAAGCCTCTCGTCATCGACTCGCCGCGCGGCAAAGGCCACATCCTCCTCTTCGCCAATAACCCGATGTGGCGCCAGAACACGCAGGGCAGCTACGCACTGGTGACAAACGCGATCATGAATTGGGATCACTTGCGGTAGGGAATGAACAAGTGTCCAGTCCGCGCCTGACCGGTGAGGTTGGTTACCGGACACTTACTTGTGGTGACCACGTAGACGTTTCAGCGAGAAACGGTCACAGTGCCATCCCTCGTCGAGGACACCTGCCACCTCTCCCAGCAATGCGAACTCGACAATTCAGAGTACGTAGCTCATCGCCATCACATGCGTGTGTGACGGCCTGCGTAAGGGACTGGGCCGCACAGAGAAACGAACGTAAGAGAGTAGCCATCACAGTGGCCTGTGATCACTGTGGGAATTTACTGGCAACCAGTTAGTCGACACTGCTCGGGGATAGTTCGAACACCGCACGAGGATAGTTGGCATACTGCTTGGGCTCCGACGCCCCTGAAGACCCTCCGGCTACATCGCAGGCGCCGAGGGACGCGGGGCGGCTTCGATCACGTCGGGATTGGCGCTGCCGTCGGCACGCAGTTACGCAACAGCGCCGTTGTCGAATTGTGTTCTTCCAAAAGAAACTTTCCTGGGTCCTTGACAAAGCGAAAATTGCGAACTATTTGTTTTAGACACATTCATCCCTATTTCCAGATTCGTTCTCCACCACCTCGTACGGATATCGGATAGCTGAGAGAGACCATAAAGGAGGAACGCCATGCTCCAGCCACGTGAAGGCTCGAAGTCGCGGTTGTACCTATTCATCCGGATCGGACTGATGACCGCGGTTTCAGTGCTGGTCATTAGCCAGGGCGTGAGCGTGTTTGCGCCCAATGCAAATGCCTGGGGCTCCGGCGGCGATAGCGTTCCAACGGGTTTGCCGGCGAGCAAGCTTTGCTTTGCACCGAATCCATGCATCCAGAAGTTCACCCAGCCGATGCCGCGCTTCGACGTGCTGCCGCGCAACGCGGTCTCGACGCTCATTCCGGCGCCGACCGAGCAGGCCAACACCACGCAGCAGGCCGTGGACCCCAAGCTAGGCGGCGGGTTCGGTCCCATCGAAGGCCGGCCTCCCGGGCCCATCTGGGCCCACCAGGGGTTCACCCGCTTTCCTCCCCAGATCGCCGTCGAGGTGACGCAGGAGGGTGCGAAGATCAACAACTCCTACAACCCGGGAGTGCCCTCCAGTCTCAACTCCGGAATCAATCCGGCCACTCCGTTCCACCCGCGTTTCCACCCCTCCGCTCCCGACCAGGGGCCGCTGGCGATGTGGACCTTCAACGGGACGCTGCCGCCCAAGCTCATCATCGGCCGCTACGCCGAGCCGATCCTCTTCCGCGAGCACAACAAGCTCCCGGCCGACAA
>JADGNY010000018.1 GCA_017883235.1 Thermoanaerobaculia bacterium
CTGACGGTGAGCGAAGCGAGCCTGTCAGGATCTCCGGTGGCACCGCGAGGTCCACTTGCCTTCATCCTGACGGTGAGCGAAGCGAGCCTGTCAGGATCTCCGGTGGCACCGCGAGGTTCTTCACGACATGCATGATTTGTTCAGGTTCGCGCGGTGCCACCGGAGATCCTGCGCGTTCCGCCGCGATGGGACTCCCAATTCAAGCGTGTCCTCACCGGAGATCCTGACGGTGCCGCTGCGCGTCACCGCAGGATAGACTTCCCGTACCATGCAAACCCTCGCGCGCGTTTTCCGCGGCGATCAGCTCGAGTCGTTCCACACCGGATCGATCGTCGTCGTCGATTCGCTCGGACGGCTGCTGGCGTACGCGGGGGAACCGGGCCTGCGCACCTGCCTGCGCTCGGCGGCGAAACCGTTTCAGGCCATCCCGCTTCTCGAATACGGCGGCGTCGACGAATACGAGCTCTCCGGCGAGGAGCTGGCGCTGACCTGCGGGTCGCACGGCGGCGAACCGGTCCATGTGTCGACGGCCGCGGCACTGCTGCGCAAAGGCGAGTTCGACGAGACCGACCTGCTCTGCGGCGCGCACATGCCCTACGATGAGAAGGCCGCCGCCGATTTGCGCTCCTCCGGGGAGGAGCCGTCGCCACTACACAACAATTGCTCCGGCAAACATGCAGGCATGCTGCTGGCGACACAGGTGATGGACGTTCCCTCGGCGCGGTACATCGACGCCGAACATCCGCTGCAGGAGACGATGCGCGCCACACTCGGCGACTTCGCCGATCTCGAGCCGGAGGAGATCCCCATCGCCGTCGACGGCTGCGGCGTGCCGGCGTTCTTCCTCTCGCTGCAACGCACGGCCTTCGCCTACGCGCGGCTCATGGCCACCAGCGAAGGGGCTGGGGTAGGGGGCTCGCTGGAGCGTTACGCCGGCAGCGCGGCGCAGATCGTCCGGTCGATGACCTCCTTTCCGAATTACGTGGCCGGAGCCTGGAGCATGACCACGCCGCTGATGCAGACCTTCGGCGGCGAGTTGCTGGCGAAGGAGGGCGCGGAGGGACTCTACGCGATGGCCATGGCCCCCTCGCTCGTGGCGGCGTTGACCGGGCGCCTGCGCGTCGCTGATGATGTCGCCGTCGGCATCGCCCTCAAGATCCACGACGGCTCGATGGGGCGCGGCCGCAATCCCGTGATTCTGAAAACACTCGAGATCCTCGGCGCCGGCGTAGACGATTCCCCGGACCTGCGGCCCTTCCGCCGGATTCCGGTGACCAACGTGGTCGGGACCGTCGTCGGCGAGGTCCGGGCGGATTTCGAACTGGAGATGTTATGAAAGCAGAAGGCAGAAGGCAGAAAGCAGAAGTAACTACGAGAAACCATGCGCGGTTCGGCGGAGCACTTCTGCTTTCTGCCTTCTGCTTTCTGCCTTCCTGTCGCACCGTCGGCGTCTCGAAGACGAGCGGCGGCTATGCCGAGATCTCCCCTACCATTGCCGCGGAGATGATTCTCGACAGCCAGCAGGTCGTGGTCATCGACATCCGATCCTCGGATTCCTATCGCGGACCGGAGGGGCACATCGCCGGCGCCATCAGCGCACCCTTCGACACGATCGAGATGCATCTGCCGGAACTGCTGCCCTACCAGAACCAGACCGTGCTCGTCTACGGCGAGACGTCGACCGACGGTGCGGTGGCCGCGCAGCTCCTCTCGGTTGCCGGCTTCCGGAACGTGGTGCACGTCCACGGCGGCATCAAGGAATGGATTGAACGCGGCTATCGCACTGTTAACGCGCAGTAATTTTCAATTCGGTCCGCAGGAAATAGAATATGAAACGAGCTCTGCCGGCGATCGTCCTGGCCTTTCTCCCGCTCTGTGCCCTGGCGCAGCGCGCCCCCACCCTCAACGCCGCCCTGACCGACTTCGCCACAAGGTCACTGGCCAAATGCCCGGACTCGAGGGTCACGGTAACCCCCGCGGAGGAAGGCCCCTCCGGCTTCATGGCCTACAAGATGATTCAGGAATCCGTTGACTCGAGTTGCCAGCGTCAGACCTACATGCTGCATTCGCCGAGGACCGGCCAGGTCATGATCGGGTCGATCCTCCAGCTGGAACCGAACGGGAAACAACTTTCGGCGCGCATCGCTGACGTGGCCACCGCCGCGTTGAAGCAACCGGTCGTCGCGACCGTTGCTCCCTTCCCGCTCCCCGACGGCATCCACGCCGTCTCCATCACGAAGCAGACGAAGGGGACGATCGGCTTCACGTATCACGCCTTCGTCGACGCCTCGAACAACTACCTGATCGTCGGGACACGCGGGAATCTGAGCGATGACCCAGGCAGGACGATCATCCAGTCCATCGGCCTCGGCGGAGCCATGCACCGCGGCAATCCGAAGGCGCACGTACAGATCATCGAGCTCTCGGACTTCGAGTGCCCGACCTGCGCCAAAGCCCACAAGAAGGTTGAGCCGATCATCGCAAAGAATCTCGACAAGGTCGACTACTACCGCCTCGATCTCCCGCTTTTCGAAAACCACGAGTGGGCTCTCGCCGCGGCCCGCGGCGCGCGGGCGCTGGCCAAAGTGGCCCCGGCGAAGTACTGGACCTACGGTAATTTCATCTTCGAGAATCAGGAAACGATCGGCAAGCAATCGTTTGACAAGGTCTTCCAGAATTTCTGCGAGGACAACGACGTGAACTGGAAAGCGGCCGAGAAGATCTATCGCTCGCAAGCCGCAAAGAAGGCCTTGGTCGATCAGGTCAGCCGCGCGTTCGACAACGGCATCCTCTCGACACCGACCTACATCATCAACGGCCAGATCCTCGGCTTCGGCCCCGATGGCACATTCACGATCGACGCGATCAAGAAGGCGATCGGCGTGAAGTAGCTGCTACGCCGCGTTGTCGGTTATCGGTTGTCAGTTGGGTTGCGCTGCGGCGCCTTGCAAGAACAACCGATAACCGATAACCGACAACGCGCGAAGCGCCGTTAAAACCCGAACGACACTTTCGCCGCGTAGCTCCGCACTTCCGCCTGCGTCGCTTCGAGGACGAGCTTCGGTACGAGCAGCGAGAGGCGGACGCCGACGGTGTAACGATTCACGTTGCTCCTGTCCGCCAGCGTGAATGCCGGCGAGTGCAGGATCGCGGGGACGTCTCCCTGCGCGTTGATGCGCATGCGGCCGACGGCTGCATACGGCATCACCGGGCCGAACCCCTTGCTGAGGAACACCTCGGCGCCGTAGGTTTTCTCGCGGAAGACGTCGACGCCGGTGAGCGTGGAGTACGACAGCCGCAGCGCCAGCTCGGGCTTCAGAACACCGCCGCGCACGAGAGGCATATCAAACGCTCCGCCCCACGTGGCGATCCCGCTGTTGGAGATCTTCGCGTACGTCCCTGAGACCGTGCCGAAGCCGAAACCTTTGGATGCCACCAGGCGCGGCACGCCTACGTAGCCATTTGTGGTGAAGTTGCTTCCCGCGGGGACGGCGGCGCGCCAATACGCCGACTTCTCGTCGACAGGAACGACGGTTGCCGCGACTCCGACGTCGAATCCGAAGAAGCCGCTGGCGCGGGCCGGCTGCACGGGTGTGGCGAAGATGGCCTGTCCAACGATCCGTGAGAACTGGCTGAAATTCGCCTGCGTGACGAGGTTCGGATCGAACTTCACGTCCTGCGCGCAGAGCGGCAGCGCGGCGAATACGATCAGAAGAGCCGCGAGATGTAGTCGTTGCTCAACAAAAAACCGGAAGGGGTGAACGCCACTCGATTGCCCACCCGCCGCAGCCACCCGTCGATCAAGCCTCGTTCCATCCATTCGATTCCCTCCTCACCACAGAGTCGCACGACGTCGTCATAGTGTATGCCCGCCGCCTGGCGGAGCTCGAGGAAGATCGTCTCGCGCCTCACTTCCCCTTCTCCCAGGACCTCGGCGAACACCGGCTCGCGCTCGCCGGCGATGTATTGATGAATGTCGCGCGTGTTGGCAAATCTCCGGTCGCCGACGAACGAATGCGCACCAATCCCGAAGGCGAGGTACTGCTCGCGCCGCCAGTAGCGAAGATTGTGACGGCACTCCTGGCCGGGCCGCGCGAAATTGCTGATCTCGTACTGCGCGAAACCGGCCTCGGCGAATCGATCGATGGCCGCCGTGTAGAGCGACGCCACGAGATCGTCATCCGGCAACGACACGCGTCCTCCCTCGATCTGCCGCACCAGCGCCGTTCCCTCTTCGAGGTCGAGCATGTAGAGCGAGACATGACCCGCACCGGTGGTAATGGCCGTCTCCAGCGTCTCCAGAAAACTTGCCTCCGTCTGGCGCGGCAATCCGAGGATCAGATCGAGACTGGTGCGGATTCCGGAGGCGGCGGCGATGCGGACGGCCTCGAGTGCCTGCACGCGGCCGTGTACACGCCCGAGGGGACGGAGCTCGTCATCGTGAAACGACTGCACACCGATGCTGAGGCGATTGACGCCGAGCGCGCGCCAGAATGCGACCGCGTCATCCGTCACGTCTTCCGGATTCGCCTCGAGCGAAAACTCCGCGTCATCATCGATCGCGAATCGTTCACGCAGCCGCGCCACGATGCGCGCGAGGTTCTCGCGCGAGGTGCGCGACGGCGTACCGCCGCCGAAGAAGATGCTGTCGACGACGCGATCCCCGTCCGACCGCGCATCGACCTCGGCCAGTAGCGCGCCGGTATACCGATCCTGCAACCTGATGTCCGTCGACACCGCGAATGGGCAGTAGGTGCAGTGAACGCGGCAGAAGGGAAGGTGGACGTAGAGGCCAATGGGCATTGCGTGGGTCAAGTTCGCCAGGGATTGAACGGACTGACACCGGTTCGCGCGAAATCGGCAGTGTTTCTGGTCACCAGAGTCAGACCACGCACCTTCGCCGTAGCCGCGATCAATCCATCGGTCACCGGCAGAGGATCAGGAACGCTCATCCAGCCCCATTCTTCAACGATGTCCAGCTCGATCGCGAGAATCTGATCACGGTAATGGCTGATGAGCCGCAGCAACCAAGCCTCGAGCGTGCTGGCGGATCGAGCGTCCCGGCGGCGGACATTCTCAACCCCTTTTCGTATCTCGCCGATCGTCAGGACGCTCAGAAAGATCTCCTCAGGCGCAACCGTAGACCACCACGCTGCGACAGACGCATGGCACCTTTGTCCTTTGCGGACTTCGGAGATCACATTCGTATCGACCAGATACTTCACAGCTCAACCGTTCGACCACGATCCTGACTCCGTTCGAAGTCGTCGTCGTCGCCGACGTCCGGCATCTGCTCCAGCATCTCCTTCAGCGACAAGCCGGAAGGGTTCGCTCCGAGAGCGCGCCGCAAAATCTGGCGATGCTCTTCTTCAGCGGACAGCCCGTTCCGCGCAGCTCGGACTTTTAGTTCCTGCACGAGCTCGCCATCGATATTTCGCACGATTAGTTGGGCCATTGCTCGTTCCTCCAATGTTGATAGCAATGATATCGCATCATTGATTCCTTGGCAAGCACTAGGCGATGCAGGCACCGCGCACAAGCACAGGCGTTTCCGATCAGTTCACCGCCCCCTCGCTATAATCGCCGTGAATGTCCGAGGAACCCACCACCCCGCCCACCCGGCGACCGCGCCTGCTGTGGACGCTTCTTGGCGCGATGGTCATCGTGGGGCTGGTGCCGTTGGTGGTCTCGCACTACTTCCTCATCCGCATCAACCGCGATTCGCTGGAGACGCTGGAGAAAAAGTATCTGACGCGCTCGGCGATCGGCATCGCCACCGACATCCAGAACCTGCTGGCGAACAACACGCAGCAGCTGACGAAGATCGCCGGCAGCGTGCGGGCCATGAAGCGCGCCCTGCCGGACACCGATCCGTTCGCCAACGCAACACAAAGCGGCATCCTCGACGACTACAACAACCCGGACAGCGATCTTCTCGGCCTGCGCATCCTCAACCGCGAAGGGAAAGGCTCCGAGGCCATACCGGCAAACCTCGATGCCCCGGTGAAGCAGGAGCTCGATCTGGCCCTGCAGGCCGCGCTCAAAGGGCAGGTCTACCGCACGTTTGCGTTCGTCACGGCGGCGAACCAGCCAGCCGTCGTCATCGCCGTGCCGGTCATCGACAACGGCACCGTCATCGGAAGCGTCGAGGCAATCGTCAGCCTGCGCCGGATCAGCGAACGGATTCGCGACGAAGGGAAAGGCGATGTGACGGCCTTTCTCGTCGACCGCAACGGCAAACTGCTGCTCCACAGCGAAGCCGCGGTCGAGGTACAGCATCCCGACTTTTCCTATCTGAAGATCGTGCAGGAGTTCTCCAAGGCTCCTGTCCACCTGACCATCCCCTACGACGACAACCGCGGCGGCGAGCGTGTGAAGATGCTTGGTACAGTCGCTCCGGTGGGCCGTCCCGACTGGGGCGTGGTCGTGCAGAAGCCGGAGAAGGTTGCCTACGCCTCGGTGTCGAAGATGGTGCGAGCCACGATCACATGGATCTCCATCGCTCTGATCGTGGCCATTCTGGCGGCGATTGTCTTCGCGTCCGGGATCGCCGGACCGGTCCGGGCGCTGGCCGAGCGGACACGCGAGATCGCCAACGGCAACTACCACCAGCGCATCGAGCTCAAGACACACAACGAGATCGGCGAGCTGGCCGAGAACTTCAACTCGATGTCGGGAGCGATCGAGACCGCCATTGAGCAGCTCCGCAAGGCGGCGCACGAGAACCACCTGCTCTTCATCAACTCCGTGCGGATGCTGGCCGCGGCCATCGACGCCAAGGATCCCTACACGCGCGGCCACTCGGAGCGCGTGGCACGCTATTCGATCGGCATCGGCAAAAACATCGGCCTGAGCGAACAGGAGATGCGCAATCTCCGCATCAGCGCGCTACTCCACGACGTCGGCAAGATCGGCATCGACGACCGGATCCTCCGCAAGCCCGGCGCGCTGAGCGAGGACGAGTTCGAGGTGATGAAAGGACATCCCGCCAAAGGGGCGGCCATCATGAGCGGCGTGGCCCAACTCATCGACATCATCCCGGGCATGAAATACCACCACGAGAAATGGAGCGGCGGCGGCTATCCCGACGGCCTCACGGCCGAGGAGATCCCGATGCAGGCGCGCATCGTCGCCATCGCCGACACGTTCGACGCCATGACCACGAACCGGCCCTATCAGAAAGCGATGGAGATCAACTACGTGGTCGAAAAGATCAAGAGCTTCGCCGGCACGCGCTTCGATCCGCGCGTGGTCGATGCGTTCGCGAACGCCGTCAAGCGCGGCGACATCACCATCGACGAGCAAGTGCGAGGCGCCGCGTAGGTGGAATTCCGCGACATCCTGGCCGGCGTGCTGGAGTCGACGGGCGGTGCCATCGGCGCCCTCTTCCTCGATTCCGAGGGGGAGAGCGTCGAGGTCGTGTCGGCGCGGCCATTCGATACCGACGACCACGCCCTTCGCATCATCGGAGCCTATGCCGGCATCTTCCTCTCCCAGCTCCGGCGGATCACCGACTCGACGGATTCAGGTACCGCGCGCCGGTACAAGATCGATTTCGAGGCCAGCAAGATCTTCTGCTGCGTTCTGAGGGATGGCTACTATCTCGTGCTCGTCGCCGATGCCGGGACGGCCGATGGCGTGGTTTGGCATGAGTTGGAACGTTGCCGCGGCCGATTGCTCGGAGAGATGTAGTGGCGACCACCTTGCAGAACGCAACGGCGATGCATCGCACCCTCTTCATCACCGCGGCGACGCTCGCGGTTCTCGCCGCTGGCTGCGGCGGAAAAGCGCCGAGTGGCGGCAACCGGCCCAAGCCGAACGCGGAGATGCGGACGATCGACTCGGCCAACGTGCGTCCGGCACCGATCGACCCGCCACCGATGCTGACCGACGAAGCGCCGCCGGTGAAAACCGTCACCGGTCTGGCCCAGGCCGACGCCCCCCCACCGCCGACGCCGCAGGACGAGGCGCTGCGCGCGTCGCTCCCGTTCTCACCAGCCATCGCCATGGACCCGGTCGACGGCAGCAAAATCTCCATCCGCGCCTCGATCCCGACCGTCGAATACAAGAACAAGCTCTATTACTTCGCCAACGAGGACCACAAACGCGCGTTCCTGGCCAATCCCGAGCAGTACACGAAGGGGCTGTTCTCGCATTTGTGAGAGTGTGGGGTGTGGGCCTACCCGACGCTCGACACTCGAATACCTGCTAACCTCCCTCCGTTTCCCGCCACGTGGCCCCGTAGCTCAGGTGGATAGAGCAGCGGTTTCCTAAACCGTTTGTCGGGCGTTCGAGTCGCCCCGGGGCCACCAACCGCGGTTGATCCATACAGCTTCTGTGGCGGTCGCCTCCGCGACCGCGCTTCACATCCTACCGATGCCCCGCGCTCGCGCTACGCCGAGCGCGGGGCTGGGTTGTCGTGCGCGCCTCCGCGCGCAACCGTCGTCCATGGGATGCCCACGGACGGATTCTCGGCAACCCAAGGATGTGGGGAATCTTCGCGTCGTACGAAGAAAACTGACGAATATCAGTAGTACGGAAGGCTCGCTCATGTCAAAAAATCATACGGATGTACGGTTTCGAGACAGCCGGAAATCCGCCAAATGTCTCTAAGTTGCTGATTCTAAAAAGAGTCTTTCATGGTACCACCCTTGGACTAAGGGTCGGCCATGAACATCCTGCACGCAATCACGCTCGCCGCCCTTCTTCACAACGCGCCCGCTCCTGCAGTCGTGTGCCATACGGGAACGGTGTCGTACAAATTCGTCGGAGCTCCCGGGGCCACGTTCAGCTACGGAGGCACGAAGTACTCGGTGCCTAAGAGCGGCTGGATCGAGTTGCTCAGCGGACGCGACGACAAGGCCTATCTCGCCGCGAACGGACGGACGTTGCCGCTCGATGTTTGGCCGATCGATGCCTTCGGAACGAGAACCGTTCCACTGCAGGACGCGTCGGCAGTGCCTGCTACTCAAAACGACAGCGGTCCGATCAGCACGATCAACAACTGATCTCAGACAACAAGAAAAGGAAGATTTTCACGCGTTCAGTACGCCTGGAACCCAGTAACCTCCAACGGCGAGCCGCCCAACGTCACTTCCTCATCCTCGCATAAAGCGTCGACGGGCTGATCTGGAGCTGGCGGGAGGCTTTGCGGATGTTGCCGTCGGCGGCCTTGACGGATGCGTTGACGTAGTCGGCGATCACGTCATCGAGAGGGCGAATCTCCCATTCGGTTGCGGGGAGCCCACCCGTCGCCTTCGCCATCGATTTCGAATCGGATTCGAGGAGCAGATCTTCGCTGGCGATCTCCTTCCCTGTCATGGTCAGCATGGCGCGCTCGAGGACGTTGCGCAGTTCGCGTACGTTACCCGGCCAGGCATAACTGGCCAGGCGTTTCATGGCGCGGGGACTGACCGGCGGCACGGGGCGACCCATCTCCTTCGCCAGCGGACGGAGGATGACCTCGACCAGGAGCGGGATGTCTTCCTGCCGCTCGCGAAGCGCCGGCATACGGACGCGGACGACGTTCAAGCGATAGTAGAGATCACCGCGGAAACGGCCGGCGGCGACGTCGGCGCCGAGGTCCCGATTCGTCGCCGCGATCAATCGGAGATTCGTCGTCAGATCGCGAATACCGCCGACGCGGCGAAACCGCTTCTCCTCGATCGCTTTCAGCAGCCGCGCCTGAACGGTGACATCCATGTCGCCGATCTCGTCGAGAAACAACGTTCCGTCGGAGGCGATCTCGAACAGTCCCTGCTTCGTGTTCATGGCGTTCGTGAACGCGCCACGCTCATGGCCGAAAAGCTCTGATTCGAGCAGTTCTTTGGAGAGTCCGGCGCAGTTGAGATCGACGAAGGGCGCCCGGGCGCGCGGTGAACGGTTATGAATGAGACGCGCGAAAACACCCTTGCCGGTTCCCGAATCTCCCTCGATCAAAACCGGAGAGACGGCGCGCGCGATCTGCGCAAGGAGTTGGTTCAGATTCTGGACGGCGGGCGAAAGACCGGGAAGACGGTCGAGGTCGCTGGAGTCGCCGCGGCGCAACGCGATCAGCTCGCGGCGCGTGCGCACGATGCGCGACACCTGATCGAGCGTCACCGACAGCAGGCTGTAGTCGAACGGCTTCTGCAGGAAGGTCTCCGCCCCCAGCTTCATCGACTCGACGACGCTGTCGATCGTCCCGACGCCCGACATCATGATCACCGACACCGCCTCGGAGTACATCTTCAGGTCATGCAGAACATCGACGCCGCTTCCGTCGGGAAGCATCATGTCCAGCAGGACGACGTCGGGGGAAAACTCGGCAAAGACCGATCGCGCCTCGCGCGCCGTACCGGCCGTCTTGACCTCCCACTCGTCGACCAGGAGCGCCTCCAGGCCGGCTACGACGTTCGGATCGTCGTCAACGATGAGGAGGCGTTGACGCACAGAGGGCTCGGTCATGTCCAAAAATCATACAGCCGTACGGTTCTGAAACAGACCCAAAACCGTCCGACGCAGCTAAGTTACTGATTCTACAAAGAGTCATTCATGGTACCGACCTTGGACTAAGGGTCGGCCATGAACATCCTGCACGCAATCACGCTCGCCGCCCTTCTTCACAACGCGCCTGCTCCTGCAGTCGTGTGCCATACGGGAACGGTGTCGTACAAATTCGTCGGAGCTCCCGGGGCCACGTTCACGTACGGAGGCACGCAGTACTCGATGCCCAAGAGCGGCTCAATCGAGTTGCTCAGCGGGCGCGACGATAAGGCCTATCTCGCGGCGAACGGACGGACGTTGCCGCTCGACGTGTGGCCGATCGATGCCTTCGGAACGAGAACCGTTCCCCTGCAGGATGCGTCGGCAGTGCCTACTACTCAAAATGACAGCGGTCCGATCCGCACGATCAACAACTGATCTTCAGACAACGGCAAAAGGAGATTCTCATGACACAGATCAAGCATTTCGTATTCGAAACAACCTCGGACCTCCGCGGCGGACGCCAATCGTGGCGCGTGCTGGGGATGCTTTGGTCCCTGGCGCTCGTGATTGCCTTCGCCGCCGGCGTTGTTCCTCACTGAGACGACGACGATGCGCGACACACGACGCACCACTCTCGTCGTACGAGGCGCCCAACCTCAATCGCGGGCATGGGACACTTCCAACACGGCGACAAACCGCGTCCTCTTCGTCAAAGCGTTTGCCATGCTCAGCTTTGTGCTGGACCACCGCTCGGAGGATGTCGATCGGATCGTCCTCGACGGCGCGGCGACGGCAGATGAATTCCTGGATCTTCTGGCCAGCCTTCCGAAGGAGTTCCTCGGCGACGTCGTTCTCATACGCGGCAGCGACAACTCGTTCCTCAGCACCGTCGGACGTGCCGATGGACGTCTGCTGCACGCCTTGAATGCGACGGATCTGCAGTTCTACCTGGAGACGACCGGGTTGGTAACACGAACGGCGAAGAAAGCAGCCTGACCGTTACAGCAGAGTCCAACCGAAGATTTCGAGCTCGATAGATTGGCTCTCGATCTCCGTAGATCAGCTTCGGATATGCATAGATCGACTTCGGATATGCATAGATCGACTTCGGATATGCATAGATCGACTTCGGATATGCATAGATCAACTTTCGATCTCCACATATCGTCTTTCGATATCAATAGTTCCCGCTCGGATATAAATAGATCCGCTTCAGATCTATTTAGTTCGATCTCGGATATAAATAGATCGACTTCGGATATAAATAGATCCGATCGGGATATATTTAGATCGACTTCGGATCTCCTGCACATCGACTTCGGCTTTCGCCGGGTCGTCGGGATCTGATGGTGGAATACTCAGATCAGCGACCAACCGGGAGCGAGGTCGCTATCTGCTCCCCCGGTGGGCGAGAACGCCGCGAAGGTGGCGTAGGGAGAAGGTGGCGGAGCAAACCGGTGAACTCCCACGCGCTGCCCTCCACTGCCCACCTCCTAACATGCTACCTTTAGCCCAGTGCAACTCTGGACGTCGTTTCAGCATACGGGGTGGGTGGGGAAAGCCGTCCTGGGAGTGCTGCTGCTCTTCTCGATCGGCTCGTGGGCGGTGATGTTCGTCATCGCTGTCCGCTTCCGGCAATCGGCCGCGGCCTCGCGGCGATTCATGTTCGCCTTCCGCCGGGCCAAGAAGCTCGCCGACGTTCAGGCCGCGACGGCACAGGCAGCCCATTCCTCGCTGGTCGGGCTCTTCAAGGCCGGCTATGCCGAGATCGAAGCGCAGATCGCTCACGCCAACTCGGCCATGATCCGATCGCTCGACAGCGTGGAGCGATCGCTGCTGCGCGCCGCCCGCATCGAGGCCGCCCATCTCTCCCGTTACCTCCCCTTCCTGGCCACCACCGCGGCCGCATCGCCCTTTATCGGCCTTTTCGGCACGGTATGGGGAATCATGGACGCCTTCGCCACCATCGGCGCGACGGCAACGAGCTCGATCACGGTCGTGGCCCCGGGTATCAGCGAAGCGCTCATCAACACCGCCGCCGGCCTGTTCGCCGCCATCCCTGCTCTTCTCGCCTACAACCACTTCGTCCAGCGCCTCCGGCAGGCCCGCGGCGAGATGGAGGATTTCACGCTGGAGTTCTTGAATTTGACGGAGAGGAACTTTATGTAGGCGGGGTTACGCGGTCTCGGGGTTGCGCGGTCTCGCGGTGATGCCTGCCGCGCGACCGCGAGACCGCGAGACCGCGCCACCAAGCCAATCCGGTTACTTCACTGAAACCGCAGACGTCTAAACACCCAAACACACATGTCCTTCCGATTCGATCACGGCGACGACTACAGCGACATGGCGGAGATCAATGTCACGCCGCTGGTCGATGTAATGCTGGTCCTGCTCATCATCTTCATGGTCACCGCGCCGATGCTGACGCAGGGGTTGACGGTGGCGTTGCCGGCGGCCGAAGGAAAGAGCTTCGAGCTGGCGTCGAACAATCCGGCGAAGATTCAGGTGACGGCGAGCGGCGCGGTCTACCTCGACGGAATCGCCGCGGGCTCGGCGAACCTCGACCAGAGCCTCGGTCCGATGCTGCGCGCGCGGCGCGTAAAGCGCGCGCTGCTCGAGGCGGACAAAGCCGTGCCGTACGGGCGCGTGGTGGCTGTGCTCGACATCATGAACCGCGCCGGCGTGGAACAACTTGGCATGGTCACCCAGCCGAAGGAGAACGATGGACGACCGCGTCGGTGATCTGCTGGCCGAACGTGCCCGTCTCGGCGGCGGCGCCGGCGCCGGCATCGCCGTCTCCCTGCTCCTGCATGGCTCGATTGCCGCAGCGATCGTCTACGCCGCCATGCACGCCACCGCGCCACAGGAGATGTCGACGCTGAGCATCCGCTTCGCGCCGATGCCAGCCGTCGGGAGTCGGGAGTCGGGAGTCGTAGCTCCGACACCCGACACCCGACACCCGACACCCGAGAAACTCACGATCCCCGAGCCGGTCGCCGAACTACCGAAGCCTGTGGTGAAGAGCGAACCGAAGACCGTCCCTCTTTCTGCATTTGGAAAATCGTCGAAGAAGGGCTCCGAGACTCCCCCCGCTCCCCACCTCCCCCCCCCCACGCCCCAGCTCGCGGCGAAGCCCGGTGTGGTCGGCGGGGTGGACATCCCGGTCGGTGCCGCCGGCGTGACAGGGATCGAAGGCGACTTCCCGTATACGATCTACATCGATCGGATGAGAGTGCTCATCAGTCAGCGCTTCTTGCGGCCACAGGCTGGAAACGACATCACCACGACGATCTCGTTCACCATCAATCGCGACGGCTCCATTCGCGATGCGAAAAACGAAATCCCAAGCGGCAACGGCACGTTCGATCGTGCGGCACTGCGCGCGGTGCTCGAAGCCTCGCCGCTTCCTCCGCTCCCATTCGGCTACAACGGCACGTACCTTGGAGTCCACCTCACATTCCGATGAGACGAACGACTTTCTTGCTCTCCCTTCTCCTTTTCAGGGCCTTGCCGCTGGCAGCGCAGACGCAGATCACAACGACGATCAAGCCCGAACTGGCACTCCAGATCGCCCGCATCGCCGTACCGCGCCCGGAGACGACACTGCCGCTGGAAGCGATCAACACGCCGTTCTTCGCGCCGCTCACGCGCGATCTGGCCTACTCCGGCGTCTTCGCCATCGCACCGATTCCGCCGAACGTTCCCGCCGGCGCCGACCTGGCCAAGGCGGCCAACGCGCAATTCGTCCTGGCGCTGAAGATCGAGCAGCAGGGAGACGACTTCATCGTCGATGCCCGGCTCCTCGATTCGACCGGAGTCATGCAATTTGGCCAACGCTATCGCGGCGCCGCCGGCGCGTTGTCGAAGATCGCCCACGTGATAGCCAACGATCTCGTGCGCACGGTCAACGGCAAACCGGGGATCTTCCAGTCCCACATCGGCTTCGCCTCGAACCGCACCGGCAACTTCGAGATCTGGCTGATGGATTGGGACGGTGCCAATCAGCGGCAGATCACCCGCCACAACGCGCTCTCGATCCTCCCGAGCTGGTCCGCCGACAACGAACGGATGGTTTACACGTCGTTCGCGCGCGGGACGAGCGACATGTACATCATCAGCCGCCGCGGTGGCGCCCGCATCCGCGTGCCGACGGGACTCAACCTGAATACGTCGGCGACCTTCTCGCCCGTCAGCAACGACATCGCCTTCGTCGGCTCCGTGGCCGGCAATCCCGACATCTACCTCGTCAAAGACGACGGCACCAACCTGCGCCGGCTGACGCACGAGTCGTCGATCGAATCGACTCCCGAGTGGAGCCCGAACGGCCGGCAGATCTCGTTCACCTCGGGACGCAGCGGCTCACCCCAGATCTACACCATGGATGCCGACGGCTCGAACGTGCAGCGCATTTCGTTCGAAGGCGAATGGAACGATGACGCCACCTGGTCGTCGGACGGCTCGCAGATCGCCTACACCTCGCGCGTCAACGGACGCTTCCAGATCCGCATCGCCGACCTGGCCAGCCGCCAGAGCCGCATCCTGGCCGGCGAAGGCTCGAACGAACAGCCGACCTGGTCGCCCGACGGCAAATGGATCGCCTTTCAATCCAACCGCAGCGGCAGGTGGCAGATCTACCGGATGCGCGTCGAAGGCACCGACCTCCTGCAGCTCACGTTCGATGGGGAGAACAAGGACCCTGATTGGTCGAAGAAAGGTGATTGAGTGGGCAGTGGACCAGTGGATTCGTAGATTCGTGGATTAGGTGTTCCTGATCCGCCGAGCTGCTTCTAATCCACGAATCCACTGATCGACGAATCCTCTGAGCTATCATCAACAAAGGAGCAACCTCACAATGAGCAAATCGATCAAATCGTTCGCCGCCACCCTGGCTCTTCTTGCGCTCGTCGTCATCGCGCTTGCCTGCCCGAAGAAACCGCCGATGAAAGTTGCGCCGCCGGCCGATACCTCCGCCAACGTGCCTCCCATCCCGGCGACGGTCACGACGGCCACCGCGCAGACTGTTCCGCCCGAAACTGATTTCGTCAGCCCGAAGACCGACACGGTGGCCGTCGAGACGCTGCCGAACGACATCGGGGAACTGAACCGCGTTGCCCAGTCCCGCGGCTACATTCAAGACGCATTCTTCGAATACAACGACTCGACGCTGACCTCCGACGCCCAGACCGCGCTGACGTCGTCGGCCACCTGGCTCAAGAAGAACGCGCAGTACAACCTTCTCATCGAAGGGCACTGCGACGAGCGCGGCACGGAGCAGTACAACCTGGCCCTCGGCGATCGCCGCGCCAACCAGGCCAAGGAGTACCTCGTCACGCTCGGCGTCGACGCCGGCCGCATCCGCACCGTCAGCTACGGTGAGGAACGCCCGTTCGATCCAGGCCACGATGAAGCGGCATGGGCCAAGAACCGCCGCGACCATCTCGTACTCGTCGGGAAATGAGCATGCGATCCCTGATCCGCAACACGGTGCTCGCGGCCGCGGCGCTTTCAACCGTGGCCTGCGTTTCGACTTCGGACGTCGAGAAGCTGCAGAGTCAGATCTCCGACCTGCAGGAGCAACTGGCGCAGGTCAAGCGCACCGCGTCCAGCAAAGAGGAAGTGAGCAACGTCAACAAGACCATCGCCGACCAGACCCAGACGCTGCTCAAGTCGAACGCCACGCTCGTGGCCAAAGTCGACCAGATCGAAGACAAGATCCAAAACGCCCAGGGAGCGACCGAGCAGACGAACTACCGGCTCGACCGCATGACGCAGCAGCTCACGCAGACGCAGCACGACGTCGACGAGCTGAAGGCCGCGGCCGCCCGCGCCGCGTCCGCGAGCCCGGTGCCGGCTCCGTCCGGCAGCGAAGTGACGGTGCAACCGGTGACAGCCCCGTCGGAAGACCCGATGCAGACGTACCAGGCCGCCTACCGGGACTACCAGCGCGGCAACTACGATCTGGCCGTGGCCGGCTTCCGCGACTTCGCCGCGAAGAACCCGAATTCGGAGCTTTCGGGCAACGCCGCCTACTGGATCGGCGAGAGCCTTTACTCGCAGAAGAAATATCGCGAGGCGATTCAGCAGTTTGACAGCGTCGTTACCAAGTACCCGAGGTCCGACAAGGTCGCCGGGGCGCTTCTGAAGAAGGGATACTCGTACATCGCGCTCGGCGAGAAATCGCAGGGCATCGTCCAGCTTCAGTATGTCGTCCACGAACACCCCACCACACCGGAGGCAGCGCTGGCGCGGCAGAAACTGAAGTCGCTCGGCGTCGATTCGAAGTAGAATACGCGGCCTTACTCAAGTAACGGTCCGCAGATAACTTACCTTAGGAGCAACATCAATGGCGAACACCCGCTCGGCCGAAAAACAGCAACGACAGGCCGAAAAAGCAAATGCGCGCAACCGCGCCGGAAAATCGCGTCTCCGCTCGGCGCTCAAAAAGGCCCGCACGGAAGTCGAATCCGGCAAGGCCGACGCAAGCGTCCTCTCCACCGGATTCTCCGAGATCGACAAAGCCGCCCGCCGCGGCGTCATCAAGGACAACACCGCCGACCGCTACAAAGCACGGCTCGCGGCCGCTTCGAAGCGCGCCACCAAGTAGCGGGCGCGTAACCAGAAGTCCTCGAACGGCGCATTCCGGTGCGCCGTTTTCTTTTGTCCTTCAGCAATGCCGCATCTGCGTTACCGCGCGTTGTCTGCGCTGCGCGCGTTGTCGGTTGTCGGTGGTTGCGAAGCGACCGTCCCTAGCCGACTGATGACGACCCGATCTCCTTGACCCTACACCGACAGCCGGTCGAAGCCCTTCTCCTGCGACTTCTCGTCCATCACGCCGACGGAGATCTGGGAGCGGCCGGGTTGGAGAACGACGTTGACGCGGAACGTGAGCTCCTTGTCTCCCGCGCGCGCCATCGCGTCGGCGGGCCAGTGGATCTCTTTCGTCTGCCGGGTGACGTTCGACGAATGGCCGACGGAGTCGCCGGTGGCGATGAAGACGGTGAAGGCGCCGGCGACGCCGCCGCCGTCCGGGACGAGCTTCAGTTTGCGGATGGGAATCTTCACATCGACCGTAACCACGCGCCGCTCGCCGTCGGCCACCGGTGGCGCCGCGTTGACCTTGATTCCGAGAGCGTTTTCGGTCGCCCCGAGGAGATTGTTCGCGATGACGCGGCTCTCCATCTCGTCGTCCGGCGTTCCCGTCCCGGCACTGCCGCGCGTGACGCGAACGCCGTAGCCGTGGTTTACCTTCACGGCCAGCGCCTGCTTCCCGGAGATCGGCGCGGTCGGATGGACGCCGATGGTGTAGAACGATTCCAGATCGGCGGCGATGCGATCGAACGCGTCCGTCGCCGACCGGCCGATAAATGCGACGCCGGACGTCTCGCTGGCGAGCATGTGATAGCCGTCGAAACCGCTGGCCGAATTGCTGAATGCCGCCAGACGGTCGCCGGCCTGCTGCATCTCGATACTGCTGCCGGAGTCATTGGAGGTTTCAGAGCAGACCGCGTAGAATACGACCCCGCGGCGCCATGCCCGCATACCGAACGAATTGAACAGCGGCGTCAGATCATAGGACGACGATTCGCCCATCGGCGAGCTGGCCACGGCACCCGACTGCAGGAACGATCCCAATACGCCACGCGAGGCATTCGTGCGAATCGTTTCGACGTACTGAAACACGCCCGCGCCAGGCGTACGCGAAAGTCCACCTCCGACGACGATCAGAACGTTGCGGGTGCGCGGCGTGAAGAGACTCACCGTCGAGGAGATCACGCTGAGGGTCTGCTCGGCATCTCGATAAGCCACCGCCGCGTACGCGCGGGCCGCGTCCATGAGCGCATCGAACGTGTACAACGTGTGATTGTTCTGGCCAGCCTGCTGGATGTCGGTGGCGATCTCCCGGATCCGCTTTTCAGCCGCGGCCTCCGGGCTGGTCAGAGGGATCGTCGAATCGCCGCTCAACTGCCCGAGCGCTGCGTCGACCTCGTTCAGATCCGACGTCCACCCGGTCATCGTCCGCAGAGACTGCCCGCCTGAGAGAACCGCGGCCAGATCGCCCGGCCGGAGCGCGCGTGCCAGGAACTTGTGCAAGGAATCGGCGGCCTGGCGCTGGGCGCTCGAAGAAAGGGTGGTCATGTCGAACAGGATGACGATGCGCCGCATCTCCCGGGTAGGAGCGCCTCCCGCTCCCCGCTCGGAGAACTTGGCAATGTCGACCGGAGTGCCGCCGATGGCGACCTGAAAGTCTTCTTTCGTCAGCGACGGGATGTGATTCCCCCGGCTGTCCGTGACGACGACAGACAGCATCGCTGCCGGCGCTTCTTTCGAAGGCGGAGCCGTCTCCTGCGCGAAGACCATCGGAACGACGGAAAAGAAAGCAACGACGCACGCGGCGAGACGCTTCATGTGGCCTCCCAGGCTTTGAAGGAGACTTGAGTCTACGCCTGTTGGAGCCAGGGCTCGAATGCCTTCATCACCTCGGCGTCAGCGGTCACCGGACGGCGGGTGGCGCGGTCGACCCAAACGTGCGACGAGGTACCGCTGGCGTGCAGCCTCTCACCCGAGGCGTCGCGCAATTCGTAGGCAAAGCGCATCATCCGGCTGCCCGCCGCCGCCACCGACGTCCGGATCACCACCTCATCGTCGTAACGGTACGGCGCGCGATAACGGCAGACGATCTCGGTGACGACGAGGATGAGCCCCCGCTCCTCGATCTCGCGGTAGGGGAACCCCGCTTCACGGCAGAGATCCGTGCGGCCGATCTCGAACCAGACCACGTAATTGGCGTGGTGGGCGATAGCCATCTGGTCCGTTTCCTTGTATCGTACGCGGGTGCGGCTCTCAGTCGTACGCATGCGGCGGGCGATTCTAACCCGGCAACGATTTTGCTGATGAGCTTAGTCGTGTGGCGAAAAAAGAAAAGCATCCTGCTTACAGAAACAGCAAACTCATTGCTGATCGGAGCGGCCGTCTTTCTTGCCCTCGACCTCGGACGGCGCCTTTTCCGGCGGTCGCAACTTTTCGTTCCTGAGCGCAAGCCGGTCATCAGTTGGAACCCCGAGGATTACGGAATCCCGCGCGAACGAGCCGAGGAGCTTTTCTTCGAAACGGAGGACGGCGAACTGCTGTACGGCTGGTACTGCCGGTCCGAGCATCCCATCGCCTCCGCGCTCTACTGCCATGGAAATACCGGCAACCTCTCGAACACCGCGCACGTCATGCCGTACCTGCTCGATGCCGGCATCAACGTCCTTCTCTTCGACTATCGCGGCTTCGGCCGCAGCACCGGCCGGCCGTCGTTGTCAGGAATCATCGATGACGGCGTCACCGCGGCCCGCATGCACGAGCGAATCCGGCCAAAAAAAGTGCCCTCGATCCTTTACGGCTATTCCCTCGGCGGTGCGATCGCGGCCCAGATCATCCGCCGGCATCCGTTCGATGGTCTGGTTCTGCAGTCGACGTTCACCAACCTGCCCGACATCGCCCGCGTGACCTTCCCGCGCCTGCCGCTCCATCTCGTCAGCGGACGGCTGTTCGACACGCTTGAAGTCGTCCGCGACCTGACTGTCCCCGTCCTCCTGATCCATGGCGCCGCCGATGAAGTCTGCCCATCGTGGATGGCTCAACAGCTCCATGACGCGTATGCCGCCGTTTCGAAGAAATTGATCCTCGTCGAGGGCGGCCTTCACAAGGATCTCTTCGCGCGTCCGGACGCGCAGACGCTCGTCTGGGAAATCAATCGTTTTGCAACCGAGCTGCGATGCACGCCGCACGTGGTGCAGCACAAGCCTTCGCCTGCCGAGCTCCTTCTCGATCAGGCTCTTCGCTTCGTCCGACGGCATTGGCGTCGCCGGCTCGTGCACCAGCCGCTGTGATACGTTCGTCCTAGCGCGAAGACAATCCGTCCTCGCGCGAATACAGCATCCAAAGGACGCCATGCTCGCCGTCGTCAAATCGGCCCCGGTCGAAGGTCCCGAGGGCACCGCCATCCGTGAATGCCCCGTACCAAAACCCGGCCCTGATGAGGTACTGATCCGCGTCGCCGCCGCCGCGGTCTGCGGCACCGACAAGCACATCTATCACTGGGATCCGTCGATTCGCGACAAGGTCACGCCGCCGCGTATCTACGGCCACGAATTCTGCGGTTTCGTCGAAGCGCTCGGCGCGCGCGCCCAACGCTCGTACGAGGGACATCTCGAGATCGGCGACTATGTCTCCGCCGAGATGCACGTGGTCTGCGGCGAATGCCCGCGATGCCGTACCGGCAACGGTCACATCTGCGACCGCACGCGCATCTACGGTCTGCACGAGGACGGCGCCTTTGCCGAATTCGTGAAAGTGCCGTCGGCAAACGTGGTGAAGCTCGCTCCGTTCGTGCCTCTGCGCGTCGGTGCCTTTCTCGATGCGCTCGGCAACGCCGTTCATGCCACGCAGATCACCGACCTGGCGGGCAAGTCGGTCGCCATCACCGGCTTCGGCCCGATCGGTGCCATGGCCGCGGCGATCGCGGAGCACAGCGGCGCGAGCACCGTCGTCGTCACCGATGTGAGCGATCACGCCCTCGAGACCGCGCGACGCTGGGCCGCAAGCCACAACTTCGCCAACCTTCACGCCTTCAACGTCCGTACGACCAGCGCCGAAGAGGTAAAGACCGCTGTCGATGCCGTGACCGACGGCGAAGGCGTCGACGTCGTGCTGGAGATGTCGGGGGCACCGTCCGCCATCAATCTGGCCCTCGACATCGTGCGCATGGGCGGCCTTCTTTCGCTCCTTGGGCTGCCCGCCGGACATTCCGTCACGATCAACGACTACACCCGCAACGTCATCTTCAAAGGGGTGACGATGCAGGGAATCATCGGCCGGCGGATGTACGGCACATGGCAGCGCATGCTGGCCCTGCTCAAGTCCGGCCTCGACGTCGAATGGATCGTGCAGGCGGCTTTCGATTCGCTGAACGATTTTCACGAAGGTGTTGCACGTTTCGACCGGCACGAAGCGTTGAAAGTGGTTTTCTTTCCCGAGGGAGAAGTTGCCGCGAATGCGCGGATGAAGAGATGAGTTGCTGGGTTGCAGAGTCACTGGGTTGCTCGGTTATCAGCAACCCAGTGACTCAGCAACCCATCAACCCAGTACCCAACCACCATGTCCAAACGAATCGCCATCCTCACCGGCGGCGGTGATGTGCCCGGCCTCAATGCCGCCATCAAGGCGTTCGTCGGACGGCTGCTCGATCACGACGGCTACGAGATCCTCGGCCTCCGCCGCGGTTGGGCGTCGCTGCTCAACATCATTCCGGAGCCGGACGCCGATAACTCCGCGTGGATCACGCCACTCGGCCGGGTCAACACCCGTTCGATCGACCGCTTCGGCGGCACGATGCTGCACACCTCGCGCATCAATCCGTCGATCAGCAAGCTGGAGCACATCCCGGCCCATCTCCTGCCGCTGAAAGGCGAGCCGGATGAGCGCGGACGGTACGATCTGACCGCCGCGGCACTGCGTGTGATCAACTTCCTCAAGCTCGACGGCCTGGTGGCCCTCGGCGGCGACGGCACGCTGACCTTCGCGCGGCGCCTGCACCAGAAAGGCGTCGCTCTCGTGGCCATCCCCAAGACGATGGACAACGACGTCTTCGGCACCGATTACTGCCTCGGCTTCTCGACCGCGGTCACAAGATCGGTGATGTTCATCAACGACCTCCGCACCGGTGCCGGTTCGCACGAGCGTTTTCTCGTGGTCGAGTTGTTCGGGCGCTACTCCGGCGAGACCTGCCTGCTGGCGTCGTACCTCGCCGGCGTCGATCGCGCGGTCATCGCCGAGGTGCCGTTCGACGTCGAGAAGCTTTACCACCTGCTCGATGCGGACCGGAGTGACAACCCCAGCAACTACGCCGTCGTAGCTGTCTCCGAGGGCGCGCGTCTCATCGGCGGCGGCACGATCGAGAGCGGCGAAGCCGACGCCTACGGCAACCGCAAACTCGGCGGCATCGGAGGCATCGTCAGCGACTACCTCGAGAAGCGGACACGCGACAAGGTGATCTACCAGCGCCTGGCCTACCTCATGCGCTCCGGCGCTCCCGACTCCCTCGACCAGCTCGTAGCCAACAACTACGGCAGCCTCGCCGCCGACCTGATGCGCCGGGGCGAGACCGGAAAGATGGTCGCCGTCGTCGACGGCCGCTACACCGCCGTCCCCATCGAAGTCGGCAGCACCGGGAGAAAGCGGGTCGATGTCGATCGCTTCTACGACGTGGCCAACTACCGGCCGAAAGTCGCGGATGTGATGGGGATGCCGATGTTCCTGCACTGATCGGAAGCGAGAAGTTACAATCGCAACATGGACCAACTGCAGCCAGCCACCGTGCGCCAGGAGTGGCTGGAAGAGTTCGAAGCGGCGGCGCGTCGTCCCCTGGCTCAGCGTGTCAAGTACGCGTTCATCCGAACGTACAAACCGGTCCTCGACGATGCTCCGTTTCGCGCATTCGAAACGATGAGCGAGTACCGTTCCTGGTGTGAGGCCAATCTTCCGGCGTGGCTCGGATACGGGCGATAGATGGCCGGGGCGTTCGAATACCGCCAAGCTGAGGAGATCCGCGACGTCTTTGCCCGTCACGGCGTCCGCTATCTGTTCATCGGCAAGTCCGGCGCGATTCTCCTCGGTTTTCCTGATACCACCCAAGACGCAGATCTCTTCGCGGACAAGTCGCCGGAGAATTGTTCGGCATTGATCGTCGCGCTCCGGGTTCTCGGATTTGCACTCACCGACGAGCAGGCGTCAGAGATCCGGCGCGGCAAGGATTTCGTGCAACTGAAGAACGGTCCTTTCGACCTTGACCTCATCTTCGCTCCGGACGGAATCGACCGGTTCGACGACGCATGGGAGCGCCATATCGAAGTGGAACACTTCCCGGTCTGCCACCCCGACGACATCATCGCAAGCAAAGTCGCCGCGAATCGGGTGAAGGACCGTGAGTCATTGCCGCGCCTGCGCGCATTCCGCGATTACTGGATGAGCCGCCACTGAGCTCCGACCGCCTCCACCAATTGGAGCGATCACGAGTCCGAGAGAAGGATGGGGACATTCTTCCCAGGTCCTGAAACGACCAGAATCAACCGCCGAGTCTCGCCAGCAGCTCCTCGACGTTCTCGGCGATCGTCGCATCTCCGAGGCCGCGCTCCATCAGCGGAACGCGCGGAGAAGGAGCTGCAGCCCCACGAGTTGCGCTGCTGATCGCATCCCGTTTCACCGCCGCCTCAGATCTGCCGGTTCTGCGCGCAACCGCCTCGAGGCGCTTCTTCAATTCGTCAGGAAGGCTGATCGTCATTTTCCTCATGACACACACATATACCTTACGCCGGATTCAGGTGCGCATCGCCCGTGGTCTCTATACAAGCGTGAATCCATACAGGGTTGTATTTTCTGATCACGCTCAGCGTGACGTCTTCCTCCCCCGGATCTTTCGCTGGTGGCTTCTGCACTGAGAAATCCTGCGGCGAGTCTCCATCCTGTAGAGAAAACCGGCCTGCCATGGAACCTTCAAGAGGCACTCCCTCCAGAACCAGGCGTGAGGCCTCGCATCGGTCATATCTCCGAGGTAAGATCGGTCCATGGAAGAAAGAGATCTTGGTGCCCTGATCGAAAACGGCCTGAAAGATCTGGCAGGCCGGATCGATGAGTCTCGGGCGGAGGCTCGTCAACGCTTCGAGCAACTCGAAAAGGATCTGGGAGGCCGGATCGATGAGTCTCGAGTGGAGTCTCGTCAACGCTTCGAGCAGCTCGAAGGTGAGATTCGTCAGACTCGGACTCAGCTCCAAGGCGAGATCCATCAGCTCGACGGCAAGATTCACACGCTCGACGGCAAGATTCACACGCTCGACGGCAAGATCCACACGCTCGACGACAAGATTCACAAGCTTGACGACAAGATTCACATTCAACTCGAATATGTGCGCGGCGACATCAGACTCGTGGCCGAGGGCGTCGCCAACGTGGACGAGAAGCTCGATCGGCATATCGGCGAGACGGCGCGGGAGTTTGAAGAGGTCCGGTCTTTGACTCGCCTCTCCTACGTTCAGCTCGAGAAACGCGTCAGCGCGCTCGAGAGTCGTTAGATCTCCCGACGACGATCAACGTCACGTCGTGTGCATCGGAAGCGGTGATGACACGGCGCGCGTGATGTAATCCCGCGCCATGCCGGACTTTCGCAGGACGCTGGAGCGTGCCTTCCGCCGCCGCATCGTCGTCAAAGACACCGCCGATGCGGTCGTCGCCAGCGGCACGAGCGCGCAGATCGAGGAAGAGGCGCTCGGTGCACAGGCCGCCACATCATCGGGAGCGGCGACGGTGGCCATCATGCTGGCCGGCATCGCCGCGTTCCTGAATCTCTATGCGACGCAGCCGCTGCTGCCGATGCTGGTGCGGATCTTCTCGGCATCGAAGGCCGCGGTCGGGATGACGGTCAGCGCGGCCACGATCGGCGTGGCGCTCTCGGCGCCGTTCTGCGGACTGATCGCCGAGCGCGTCGGACGGAAGCGCGTAATCGTCTCCGCCACGCTGCTGCTGGCGCTCCCGACCCTTCTGGCGTCGACCGCGGCATCGCTGCCGATGCTGATCCTCTGGCGTTTTCTGCAGGGCCTGGTGATGCCCGGGATCTTCGGGGTAGCGATCGCGTACATCGCCGAGGAGTGGCCGCCGGCACGCGTGGCCTCGGCGATGTCGCTCTACGTCAGCGCCACCGTCCTCGGCGGCTTCCTCGGCCGCGTCGTGGCGGGCTACCCGGCCACGCATCGCATCGTCGCTTCGATCGCGCCGAGCTGGCGCCTCGGCTTTGTGCTCATCGCCGCCTTCGATCTCGTTTTTGGCGTGGTGATCGCGCGCTGGCTTCCGCGCGACCACAAACCGGCACTCGCGCCGGTTCGCGCTGACGGCGGCATGCTCCGGCATCTGCGTAATCCACGCCTCGTGGCCACCTACGCGGTCGGATTCAATGTCCTCTTCTCGCTCGTGGCCGTCTTCACCTACATCACCTTCCATCTCGCGGCGGCACCGTATTTCCTGACGCCGGCGCAACTCAGCTCGCTCTTTGTCGTCTATCTGGTCGGGCTGGTCGTGACGCCGCTGGCCGGAATCGGCATCGGACGGGCGGGCTCCCGTCCGGTCCTCATCGCGGCGGTGACCGCTTCGATGCTCGGCGTAGCAATGACGCTGTTTCACTCGCTGCCGCTGATCCTGGCCGGCCTGGTGCTCTGCTCGTCCGGTGTGTTCGTTTGCCAGTCCGCCTCGACGAGCTACATCCAGACTGCCGCGCCTGCCGGCGGCCGCTCCTCGGCAGCCGGTCTCTACGTCGCCTGCTACTACACCGGCGGCAGCCTGGCCGGCGTCCTTCCGGGATTCTTCTGGCGTTTCGGCGGCTGGCCGGCATGCGTGGCACTCGTGCTGGTGGTGCAGGCGGTCACGATCGCGGTTTCGGCATTCGGCTGGCGGGAGTGAGCGTGATCGACGTCTGCTTTATCGATATCAACGTACCGGGCGAAGTCATCGACGCGCTCGCTCTTTTGCTCGCGGACACCGAGTTGGCGCGCGCGAACCGTTATCGCTTCGACGACGACCGGCGCCGCTCGATCATTGCCCGCGCGGCCACGCGCCGGCTGCTCGGCCGTTACCTCGATGCCGATCCGCGCTCGCTCGTCATCGTGGAGGACGAGCACGGCAAGCCGGTGCTGCGCGATCGCGAGATCGAGTTCAACGCCAGCCACTCCGGAGATCTGGTTGCCCAGGCCTTTGCGAACGACACACCGGTCGGCATCGATGTCGAGCGCCGTCGCACGCTCCACGATTGCCTGGCTTTGTCCCGGCGCTATTTTTCCGCCGAGGAGGACGACATCGTCCGTTCCGCGGCCGATGCGGATGATGCCTTCTTTGCGATCTGGACGGCGAAGGAAGCGATCGTGAAAGCGAGCGGCAAAGGGATCAGAGCGGACGACCTGCACACCTTCACGGTCCCCTTTCGGGAGCGGCGGCTGCTGCCTGTCATCGGCGGATGGAGCGTCGCCGCCGTCGACCCGCCGCTGGACGGCTACTACGGCGCGGTGGCGGCACGCACAGGCGATCGCCGCATCATTTCACGCGCGATCACCCCGGCAGGTTTGCTTTAGACTTGGGGGCGGTGGCCGCCCAAATCGAAGAACGACGCAGGTATCAGCGGGTAACGCTCGTCCGCCCGCTCGTGGGACGGATCGGCGCGGCCCGCATCTTCCTCCTCGACGCCTCCCTATGCGGAGTCCGAATCGCCCATCAGGGCAATGTCCCGGCCGAGGGATCGACGTGCACCCTCATGTTCGAGTGGGAGTCGATGCCGGTGATGCTGGAGTGCCGCATCACGCGAAACACGCTCCAGAGAATGGCCCGGAACGCTCAGGAGAAGAGCGTCTACCACGCCGGGATGGAGATCATCCGCGCCTCGGAGGAGGCGATGAAGTCGCTCAAGGAGATGATCGCCTCGCTCGTAGCGCGCGCTCTCGACGAGCAGAAGGCGAACGCTCGCGGCATCCCGGCCGTGGTCGCGCAGACGTTCCAGACCGGAAAAGGGAGTCAGTTCCTCCGCTGCGAGCTGATCAACGAAAAATGGCGCCGCACGGAGACGACGCGCCCCGATCAGCCGATGAACGGCTTCACGATCTCTGCTGAGGAAGCCGAGTCCCACGTCGCCATGCTCTGCGAGACGTATCTTGCGTCGGACGCCGAGGGGCGGAAGCTGATCAAGCTGATGTCCGAGCTGAGCATCAGCAAAGCCGAGGGGATACCGACACGGAGGTATAGCCCGTGACCAGAGCGGTAGTTACCCCCCTCCGGTGAGCAATGAGACCGCATCGGTTGCCGACGGTCTACGCGAGATCCTTGAAGTCCGTCATTCCGCGGGCGGCTACGATGTTTGCGATACGCCGGGCTTCACCACGAATAGCGAGGTCATCGCTTGCACTACCCTGCGTCACCAGTCGTCGGAGTCCCTGACGTGCCGCATTGAGCTGCATATAGTCCGTCTCAGCTTCTGTGATGGCACGCGTTGCAACCATGAGGCGTGCCGCATTGTTTGGCCAGAGGTTCGCCAAGTCATCGTTGACGAGCATCATGAAACCGGAGAACCTGACGCCCCTCTCGCCGGCACGTGCGAGTTGGTCGAGCGCCCATTCAATCGGAAACACTCCTGACTGGAACCAGGAGTCGAACGCTCTGAGTTCGCTGACGCTTCCACATTGCTCGACTCGCCACTCCCAGAGCGCCATGAGCCTTGCGATGATCGAATGGTCCGTTGAGGGATTAGCGCGGATATGGGCGGCTGCTGACCATAGTGAGTGATACCGAAGCGCGTCTGGCGCCCTTTCGAAGAAGCGCTGAATCAAGCTGTCCTGTTCAGGGCCCACGTCTCCATGAGAGTAGACAAGGACCAGAACTTGTCCGAGCCATTTGTCTACCGGCGAGGGCTCGGCTCTCGGGTCAAGAGCCGCAACGGCAAGCTCATACTTCGACCGGAGAAGGGCCACTGATTCAGTAGTGATGCCATCCTGCAGATATCCAGCCCACGCCGCTGTTGCTAGCTCAGCCGAGCCATCGAAGAGTCTTCCCACGTGACTGCGGGACCATTCGGAATCAAGCCGCAACAGGTGAACGAAGACATTCCCGATCATGAAGTACACGCCGGGCGAGCTCTCCTGATAAAGAAGCTCGTCAATCGTTCGGATGACGGTGTGCCTCGCCGTTTCGGAGTTAGCCCATTCGGCGAAGACCAGCAAAACGCGGATCAACCGCCCGCGAACTGTCCCGAAAGCGTTCGCGAACCAGCGCTCGATGTCGTTCGGATGGTCTCGCTCGTCCTCGGCTGACGGATTCGGATCGCGCGACAGTTCCTGGAGAAAGTCGCCGATCTGCTCTGCCCCTTCGGTCGGTAGGGACCGGCTCCGCATCGCGTTTTCGAGGAGGTCCAGTATCGCCAAGCGCACAAACAGCCAACTCCGCGACGTATTTTCGTCGGACACGGCGCGGTGATCGTTCACCTGACGTGTTTGTCCGATGACCCACGAGAGGAGGTCTGTTAATTCATTCCACCGAAACTTGGCGCCGTGTTGCGCGGCGTCAGCAAGGCCACCCACAACCGCCAGCACATACACCGGCGGCAAATCGCGGAACTTGCGCGCAACGTCGGCGTATTCGTCCGGACGCATAGCGACAATTGCTCGAAGATGTTCGGCCAGTGCTCCGGGGCTATCCGTTGTCATCGTCTGATAATCGGTCGGTCGCGGCTGCCACCGCTGCAGAAAAGCGATGATCTCGCCGATCTCCATGCGGGCGAGCTCATCGCGCGACAGCGGTGTATGTGGTGCGACGAAACCGGCGCGCGGCGCCTTCATTAAGAGGTCGGGATCAGAGATCGTCCCGAACTCCGCCGCAAGTCTTCGCGCCACAAGTTGAAGGTCGGCGGGGACTGGCGTCGGCAAGCGACTGATATGTCGGAATTGCCGCCAACGTGTAGCGCCGCTGTCGAAGGTCGCAGATGCCGCCAGGTTCAAGATGAACTCAGTAACCGCCGAACGCGCGCCTTCAGGAATCTCTCGCCAATGAGCTGTCAGAATGCGTGACATCTCATGCCAGCAATCGTCGCTGTCGAGGAGATCAATCCGCGAAGCGAGTTCTCCCGCCAATTCGGAATCGTCGCCACATGCGACGATATGCAGCGCCACGCGGCGCTCTATGTTCCACGAACGTCTCAATAAACAGCTTGCCACTTCCCGGAGTCTCGATCGGTCGCTTTCGACAAGTGCGGTTCCACCGTCTCGCAGTGCGTCTACGAGTTCGTCTCTGAGATCGCCACGGACGTTTTGCTCTTGCGCTTCGATGGTCGTCCGCCAGACATAAGAGTAATCGATCGGCGACACGAGACCAGGGTGTTTTGCTCTCTGGAGCGTCTCAAGCGCGTCGCCGACGATTTCGAGAATTGAAGTTCCGCACATTGCCGCAAGTTGGGGTACGTCATCCTTCATAATCTGTTCGAGTGCCAGCCGGTCAGTGCAGAGCATGATCTCATCGCCGCCATCGTCGGAAACAACATCGAAACGTACCAAGACGCGCAACAGGTCTGTCGCCGCGTCGGCCTGTCCGGATTCGGCCAATTTTCTCGCGAGCGCGCTCGCCGCCTCAGCGTGCAAGAACCACGTGAAGGAGTGCTTCTCAATCCACGTTGTTTCACATTTGGCTGCTTCGCGGCGGAGATCGGGCGGCAGGAGCGATGCCACCCGAGCGATTTCTTCGTGGACGCGCGGATTCGCTGATGCGGCGGCAAGTTTTAGGATGGCCGAGATCGCTGGCGCGAGGACTCGGTCGCGATCGAGCATCCTTCGGAGATAGTCGCCTTGGGGCCATGCGGGAAACTCGGTCCGATCGCCGCGACGGAATGGTTCCGGCGTGTGTCGCAGCACGTTCGAATCAGCTAACGCGGCGATCCAGTCAGGATTGTCGAGGCGGCGGAAAAAGTAGTCGTAAATCGCGTCCGTCTGTGGCAGCTCGCTCAGGAACTTTTTCTTTTGCACGATAGCCGAGGACAGAATCTCGTCCATCAGGTGGAGATACTTCCCGAACTCATGTTCAAACCTTGCCAGCAGCGCGGCGAAGACATCGATGACAGAGCGAAAGAGCCCTTGTGCCTCATGGTCAAGGCCTCGCGGAAGCTCAAGGTGGAATTCTGAAACGTGCGCACGCACAGCGAGGTTGCTATCTGCTGCGACCGTTGTGATCGATTCCCACGCCTGCGCAACAGCATCGAATCTGGGTATGCCGTATGCGGCAAGGATCGCGTGAACCTCCTGCAGGTGAGTGTTTTCAGCCTTTTCCTGCATCTCGTCCGGGTGAAACTCGTGTGGCAATAGCACGTCGCGAAGACCACTCTCAGCCTCTCGGAGCGCATGTGCGATGAGATAGCTACGCGTCACCACGAAACTGAAACGATCATCGAGCAAGCGCAGCGCGTCGTGGTAGTACGCCTTGGGACCAGGAGCGATGTGGTCGACAAACTTCTGCAAGACATGTACGTCATGATCTCGAAGCGAAGCCTCGGCGAAAGCCTCTCCAGCACGTTTCATGTGAGCGAGGAAGTGCAGTCCTGCGTCAGGGGCTTCAGCAACGTTCAGATCATTGAGAAGAGAGGCAAGCGTCTCGTCGACTTTGGCAGCGGCGGTCCTGAACTTCTCATCGATCGGCTCGGGAATCTCAAGCCAACGTCGATGTGCCAATTTGTTCAAGAGCCTTCTCAAGACATCAAGATCGCCGGGTTTCTCGGTTACGGGTGGCGACTCCGACCCCAGTCGATATTCAATGCTCGCACGCACTTCGCGAAGCGCGTGCGCCACAAGCATCCGGGTCGAATCCAAGCGCGCCCCAAGCTGGCGGAGTGTGCAACTGTCAAGATAGAGGGCAGCCGCAGTTGCGCCGATCTTCGCCAGTAGCGCGTCGAATACCTCTCTCTGAACAGCATTCTCAAACATGGCGAATACAATACCCTTGGGAGGCGGAGGCATTCCGGATTCCCCGACAACGGAGATTCCGGCGAAGAGGTTGAGAGCGCCGAACTCGCATGATTGCGTCGATGATGAACGAGGCCGGCCAGGCCATCCGCGTCGCTCGGGCTGCGATCAACGAGGCCGGCGGGCGGCGGGTTCCGACGTCTACGCTTGCGAAGTGGCAGTACACGCGGCTCCAGACCGAGATCTTCACTCCCACTACGATCACGCGTAGCACTAGGAAGGGTTGATGGTCGCCGTGGCGTCCCCAACGGTTCCGAATTGGAACCGCGTGGTCAATTGGCTGCGGGAGGTCGATTCCTCCCGGCAGATGGCCGCTCGAGGCTCTGGTAACGAGCCATTCTACACCTCGGAGGCCTCTCCCTCCCGGGTGTGGAACTCAGGTGACGAGGCGATCGGGCGTCGTCGTGCGCCGCTCACGGCAAGGTGCGAGAGTCCCGGCGTTGGCGCAACTGGGGCCACTACGAGGCTCTCTGCGAAGGACGGCCTCCGTCGTTTTCTGGAGCGCAAGTACACGGTTGATACGCCCGAGGCTTGCAGAGCGCAAGGCCGAACGCGCACGCCTTCCCGCCTCGCACTGAAGTGGACCGCCAGGTAAACCAGTACGCGCGCCATCTCGAAGTACACTCCTTCGCATGAAGAAGAAGACCGTGATTCTCGACATCGTCAGGTCCGGCCAGCGCCGCGCGTATTCGGACAGCGACTACGAAGGCGTCTTCACCTTCTCATGCACCCCAGCGAGGCTGAGGTCAAGGCCTTCGCGAGGCTGATGCTTCACGACTTCGTTGAGCCGCCAATCCATGCTTTGCATCCTCGCCTAGAGAAGTGCGAGATGAGAACGCCAACGGAATGGCATGTCCATGTTCACGCCTCGTACAACGATTAAACGTAGCCTCATAACTCGCGCGCGCGACGTCTTCGAGGTACAGCTCTCCACGCCCTCGTTGACCGATGCGGGCCGGGCGTCGATGCACCGCGCGTTCGACTGCTGACGTTCACCCGAGCGGCGACATCCGAACTGGCTCTGAAGTACCCGAGCGCCACGCGCCCGCGGCAGAGCGCCACAGCACAATCCATTCCCTCGCGATCTCGGTGCTGATGAGCAATCGCGGCGCGGCAAATTTCACCCAACCCCTCCGCGAGACGCGGGGCTTGCCTCGTCGTTGCAGTCGCCTCATGTGGCGGCCCCGTCTTACAGTCGCCAGGTCCGGTCAATGTCATTCGATCGCGATCAACTTCGGAAACCCCGTCATTAGTCACCGTCCGGTGGTAGCGATGCGACCACTCAGTGAACAGCCTTCCAGAGGCCATGAATGGCCCCTCAAAGGTCGTGAATGGCTTCCTAAAGGCCGTGAACGGCCTCTCAAAGGCAGTGCATGGCCTCCCAAAGGCCGTGAAGGCTTCCCGAGGGTTTCGGACGCAGTTAACCTGTTTTCGTCAACTGCCCTGCCATCTCATCCACCACGGGCCACGTGGCCGCGCGCCAGGCGTCGCCCATCAGAAGGCCGGCTGAGGCGAGATAGATGGCGACATCACGCGGAGGATAGGTGTCGAGCGCCTGAACCGCGGCGCGCACCTGATCGGCCGAGGGGGCCTCGTAGTCGTCGACCTCGATCGATCCGTTCACGTGCGGGATCTTCCACTGGTCGAGGAACGCCGCCAGCAACGCGCTCTGCTCGTGCGTGTGGTAATGCATCAGCGCCGCTTCGAGCGGCTGTTCGAATTCCGGTCCCGTGGCGCGCGAGGCGAAGAGGTCGGCCTTCTTCTCCACCGGCATCTTGCGGATCGACTCCTCGCGGAAGTGAAGCGCCTTGGCCAGTTGCGCGACGGCGATCAGCTTCGCGTTGTCGTCGCCGAAGCGCCAGAAGGCTACCAGGATGCGGCGGCGGCGGTCAGGATCAGCGAGCTCTTTGACGATTCTGCGTGCGTTCCACATGGGAGCGGGATCGTATAACGGGAGTCGGGGGTCGGGGGTCGGTCGGCTGTCGGTTATCGGTTATCGGTTGTTGGTTGTCGGGGTCGGGGGTCGGAGGTCGGAGGAGGCTACCGCTGCTTTCGCCCTCCGACGCCCGACCCCCGACTCCCGACTCCCTTCAAGGTATTCACTTCCTCCGCCGTCATCGTCCTCGTCTTGCCTGCCTCCAACTGTCCGATCCTGATCGAACCGATGGCAATCCGTTCGAGGGTTACCACCGAGGCGTCGAGAGCCTCGACCATCCGGCGAACCTGCCGGTTGCGTCCCTCGGTGATGGTGATCTCGAACGCGCTCTCGCTCACACGCGTGACGTGCGCGGGCCGCGTCGGCCCATCTCGCAGCTCGAGGCCGCGGCCGAGAAGGTCGAGCTCTTCGTCGGAGAGCGGACGGCTGCCACTGACCAGGTAGCTCTTCGGGACGTGGTACTCGGGATTCGTCAGCCGCTCGGCAAACTGCGCATCGTTGGTCAGAATCAGCAGGCCGCTCGTATCGAGATCGAGCCGGCCGACGGGAAACAGGTAGCGCTCACGATCCGGCAGCAGATCGTAGATCGTCGGACGCCCGTGCGGATCGCGATAGGTGGTGATGTAGCCGGCCGGTTTGTGCAGCAGCAGGTACGCGCGCTCTTCGCTGTGCAGCGGCTTGCCATCGAACGCGACGCGGTCCCGTTCCATATCCACCCACGCGTCCGGATCGCGCACGACCCGGCCGTTGACGCTCACGCGCCCCGCGCCGATCCAACTGCGCGCTTCGGTGCGCGATCCGAGGCCGGCCTTGGAGAGGACGCGTTCGAGGGTCTTCAGCGGGCGGTCGCCTGGCGGCGGTTTGGGGACTGAGGCTTTCATGAGGCAATGTTGAATGTTGAGTGTTGAATGTTCAATGTTGAATGTGAGGAGACGAAAGCCATTCAACATTCAGCATTGAACATTGAACATTGAACATTCACAATGCCTCCAGGTGAAGCGTCTTCTGCCACTCCTCCTGTTTCTCACGGCGGCGTCGCTGTACGCGGATGACCCTCGTCCCGAATACCGTGCCTACTGGGTCGACACGTTCCGGACGCCATTCGCGACCCGTGTAGACGTCGATCGCATCGTCGACGCGGCCGTCGAGAGCAATGCCAACGCCCTCTTCGTGCAGGTACGCCGGAGGGGGGACGCCTGGTATCTCGACGCCGCGGAGCCGCTGGCCGAGGCGATGGATGGAACGTTCGACCCGCTCCGCGCTCTGCTCGATGCGGCACACGCACGTGGGATCCAGGTCCACGCCTTCGTCATCGTCGGAGCGGTTTTCCACGGCGATCCGAAAAACGATCCGCTTCCGCGCGATCCCCGCCACGTTTTTCTGCAGCATTTCTGGGATGCGGCAAGGCACCAGCCCTATCGCGGCGCGCGGCAGTGGGGAACGAAGACGAGCAAGGGCCGCTATCCGTTCGGCTCGGACTGGTACCTCGACCTCGGGCATCCCGAGGCGGCCGCCTACACGGCGGACGTGCTGCTTCATCTCGTCCGCGCCTACGACATCGACGGCATTCATCTCGATCGCATCCGTTATCCCGAGTCTCCTCATGCCGACTCCGGCTACAACGACACCAGCGTGGCGCGGTTTCGCGCGCGCTACGGAAGACTGCCGCACGCGAAGGACGCTCTCTGGAACGACTGGCGGCGCGAGCAGGTGACGAGTTTCGTGCGCCGCCTCTTCCTCGGCGCGAAGGCAATTCGCCCCTCGATCACCATCTCCGCCGCGCTCATCTCGTGGGGCGCCGGTCCCGGCGCGAGCGGCGGCTTCGCCAATACCGACGCCTATCGCGTCGCCTTTCAGGATTGGGAGGCGTGGCTGCGCGAAGGGATCATCGATGTGGCCAGTCCGATGCTCTACAAACGCGAGCACGCGCCGGCGGAACGGAAGCAGTTCGACGACTGGCTGCACTTCGTCGTCACCACCGCCCACGCCAACAGCCGCGCGGCGGTGCCCGGCATCGGCGCCTACCTGAACTCGATCGAGGGAACGCTACGGCAGTCGCGCCGCACGCGCGAGGCCGATGCCGACGGCATCCTCTTTTTCGCCATGGGCGATACGAAACCGTGGTCGATCCTCGCCAACAGCACCAACAACGCCGTGACGAAGAATCCGTACGCGCTTCCGGTGGCCGGCGTCTTCACGCCGAAACGGCCGAACGAAGAATTCTTCGCCGCGCTGCGTACGAGCACGGCCACCGACGGCCACACGGCATTCGAGCGCATCGCACAGCCGCTTTTCGCCGCCATGTCGCCTCCACCGCGGAAAGCCGAGGAGAACACCGGCGCCATCATGGGTCAGGCCGGCGGCGACGGTATGGTAGTAACGATCGAATCGCTGTCGACGCAGGCGAAACGCATCACGCACACCGATGGCACCGGATTCTTCGGCATGCTCGGGCTGGCACCCGGCCAGTACCGGGTGATGGCCGGCGGGAAAGAAGAGACGGTGGACGTTGGCGCGGGAAAGGTGGTCATCGCGCCATGAGCGACCTCGATCCGACCGTCCAGCGCGAGCTCGATGCGCTCGCCATCCCCCACGAGGTTCTCCCCTGCAACCCCGACTGGGCGGATACCGACGTCTTCTGCGCCAACTACGGGATCCCCCGCGACAACGCCGCGAACACGATCCTGGTCGCCGCCAAGACGGAGCCGAGGCAGTACGTCGCCTGTCTCGTCACCGCCTCGATGAAGCTCGACGTCAACCACAAGATCAGCAAATTGATCGGCATCAAACGTCTCTCGTTCGCCTCCGCCGAGGAGACCAGAGAGGTGACCGGGCAACTGATCGGCGGCGTTACGGTCTTCGGTCTGCCGGATTCCGTGCCGCTCTACATCGACGAGCGGGTCATGGAGCGCGACTACGTCATCGTCGGGGGCGGCAACCGCTCCACGAAGATCAAGCTCGCCCCCGAATACCTGACCAGGTTGCATCGCGCCACGGTGGCCGACATCGCGGTGCCGCGGCAGTAATCGAGCGCCAGGCGGCTCGAAACCAACCATTTTTGGCGAGTTACGAGCGAATCGGGCTCGATCGATCGACGTTTGATCGACGTCAATCAATTTTTGATCGACATCGATCAACTCTTGATTGAAAGGGATCAATTTTTGATCCCCATCGATCAACTTTCGATTGAAAGGGATCAATTTTTGATCTCCATCGATCAACTTTCGATCGACGTCAATCAACTCTCGATCGATGTCAATCAACTTTCGATCGACGTCGATCAACTTTCGATTGAAAGGGATCGATTTTTGATCCCTATCGATCAACTTTCGATTGAAAGGGATCGATTTTTGATCCCCATCGATTCAAACCGTAGCGAACACGTTCCCACCCTCCGCCACGCGCGTAAAACGTAGGTCGGACTGGAGAGTCCGACCTACGTTTCCTCGCGCCGTAAGACGTCGCCTTGACATCGCGCTACTACATTTGTAGTATTACGCGCATGGCAACGGAACGCATCCAGCTCACGAAGTTCGAGACCGAGGTGATGAGCGTTCTCTGGCGCCTCGGCGAAGCGACCGTCCGTGACGTGCAGGACGCCATCGACCGCGACGAACGTCCGGCCTACACCACCGTTCAGACCATCGTGCAGCGTCTGGAGCAGAAAGGCGCCGTCCGCAGAACGCGGAAAGAGGGCAACGCCCTCTTCTTCGAGCCGGCCATCACTCGCAAATCCGTCTACCGGCGTCTGGTCGATGAGCTACTCGACCTCGTGGGGGGCTCGCGGCCACTCGTGGCGCATCTCGTCGAGAGCGGCAAACTCTCCCTCGACGATCTCAAGGCCATCGAGAAGGCGGCAAAAAAGGGATCGAAATGATCGCGCACCTTCTCGAGTCAACGCTGCTCCTGGCCATTGCCATCCTCGTCGCGCACGTGCCGAGGCTGGCGGCGCGGACACGGTATGCGATTGTGTTCACGGCGCTCATGAAGTTCGCCATCCCCTCGGCGATCGTGCCGCGCATGCTCGCGCTCTTCGGTATCGATCTGACCCGGATGCCGAAGGGGACGATCCTCATCGAGGTGCTGGGCCCCCTCACCACCGCGAACCTTCCCGCGACGGTCGCGCCGTTCTGGCCTGCCGCGGTAACGGCGATGTGGCTCGTGATCGCTGCAGCGCTCCTGGCGCGCTCTCTCATCCGCGGGAATGAAGGCATGCGGCTCGCGCTATCCAACGCGCTCGATGCGGATGAACGCGAGCTGGCCGTGCTGGCGCGTGCCCGCTCACGCGCGGGCGTCACCGGCGCCGTCCGCCTGGTCCGCTCGCCGTCGATCACCACTCCGGTGACGGCGGGGCGCCTTCGGGAGGTCATCGTCATCCCTGCCGGCGCGGAACTCGGTGATACCGAGCTGGAAGCAATCCTGACGCATGAATGCGCGCATATCGCGCGGCACGACAATCTTCTCGGCATCCTCGAATCGATCGCCGGCTGCGCGCTCTGGTTTCACCCGCTGATCTGGATCGCCCGGCGCGTGCTCGATGCAGCGCGCGAGGAAGCCTGCGACGCGGCCGTCATCACCTCGGGCGACGCCGGCGTCTATGTCACCGCCCTCGGCAAGGTCTGCGGCGCGGCCGTCGCTCCGCACACCGTGGGCATTTCCTGCATCGTCAGCAACACAATCCGCGAAAGGATGGAGGCCATCATGAGTTTCGGAACACGCCGTCTTCTCCCCCACCGTGCAGTCACAGCAACCGTCATGTTTCTTCTTGTCGCCGTCACGATCGGTTCGGGCGTTGCGCGCGCCTTGCCATCCAGCGAGCGGCCGGCCGCGCGCACGACCGCGGCAGTTCCCAGCAGTCCCCTGTCCAGCGACGAAAACATTTCTCTCGACTTGAAAGACGCCGACCTCCGCGATGTTCTCAGCACCTTCTCGAAGTTGGCGAAGATCGAGATCGTTGCCGATGACGACGTCTCGGGCAAGGTGACCATTTCGCTTCACGACGTACCGTGGAAAGAGGCATTCGCAAAGATCCTCGACGACGCGAATCTCCGCCAGGAGCAGACCGGCGCCACGATCCGCGTACACCGCAAGTGACGCCCTCGCGCTGCTGTTAGAATCCACGTCATGGCCCTCGCACCGCGCCAGACGCGGTTTCTCATCGTTTTTGCCGTCCTTCTCATCGCCTTTTACGCGATCATCACCATCGGCGCCGTCGACAAGCGGGTGGTACTCCCCTTCACGGCCGTGCTGGCACGTATCTCCGGTGCGGCCCTGAACCTGATCGGAGAACGTGTAGCGGTGAGCGGCACCGTGATCGCCGGCGCCCGGTTCGCCGTCGACATCCGCGGCGGTTGCAATGGTCTCGAAGCCGTGGTCTTCGTCTGCGCGGCCATGCTGGCCTTTCACGCGCCGCTGCGGAAGCGCATCGTCGGCGCGCTGGCCGCGGCCCTGATCCTCGAAGCGCTGAACGTGATCCGGATCGACTCGCTCTACCTCCTGGGCGTCTATCACCGCAACGTCTTCGAGATGTTCCATCTCGCGGTCTGGCAGACGCTGATGTTCGGCGCGGCGGTCTTCCTCTTCCTCATCTGGACTTCGATCGTGGCACCGCGCAATGCTCCCGCGAGCACTTAGGTTTCTGGCCGGCCTCGCCCTTGGCGTCTCGATCTGGTGGATGGCCGCACCGGCCTACAACTACCTGCTCGCTCCCGCCACGCAACTGCTGCTGCACGCCGACCGGCGGCTGGCCGCCGCGGCGCTGTTGCCGCAGGAGCGCAACGTCTTCGTGACGTCGTCGACACCGCTGCCGACGGCGACGATGCCGGCCGATCAGATCACCTACAACATCATTCTGCTGCTGGCTCTCTTCGCGTCGAACGACAGGCCGTGGCGCCTGGCGAACGTGCGCGGACTGGCCATCGCCCTGCTGATCCTTTTCGTCTCACACTGCACCGGTCTGTTGATCTCGATCGAATCGACCTATGCCGTTCGTCAGGGAGTTTGGAGCGAGCAGCACTACGGCGAAGCGGCGGCGAGCTTCTGGCTGACGACCGAGCTGGTCTTCCGTATCGTCGGCATGTTCGGCGTGGTCTTCGCCTCCTGGTGGGCGCTCAGTCACTCGAAGAGCGTGTCGACGTAGGCGGCCGGGTCGAAGGGGATGAGATCGTCCGCGCTCTCACCGACGCCGACGAATTTCACCGGAATCTCGAACTGCCGCATGATCGAAAGGATCACGCCGCCCTTGGCCGTGCCGTCGAGCTTGGTCACGATCATCCCGGTCACCTGCACGGCCTTGAGAAACGCCGCGGCCTGACTGACGCCGTTCTGCCCCGTCGTTCCGTCGATCACGAGAAGCGTTTCGTGCGGCGCGCCGGGCAGTTCCTTCTCGACGACGCGCCGTACTTTCGACAGTTCCTGCATCAGGTGTGATTTGTTGTGCAGACGCCCGGCGGTGTCGATGAGTACGACGTCGATGCCGCGCGCTTTCGCGGCCGTGACGGTGTCGTGGGCGACGGCACCGGGGTCCGAGCCGGCTTTGTGCTTGACCATGTCGACGCCGATGCGGTCGGCCCACATCTGGAGCTGTTCGATGGCGGCGGCACGGAAGGTGTCTCCGGCGCCGAGGAGGACGGACTTGCCGTCATTCTTGAAACGCGTGGCCAGCTTGGCGATCGTGGTGGTCTTTCCGGTTCCGTTGACGCCGACGACGAGAATGACGAACGGTTTCGCGCGCGTGGTGTCGATCGGCGACAGGAGTCGCCGCGGAATGAGTGCGCGAGCCTCTTCGCGCAGCACCTCGGTGAATCGATCCATCTTCGTGATCCGTTCGGTGCGGATACGCTGCTCGATCCGATTGACCAGCGAGGTGGTCAGCTCCGCGCCGACGTCCGCGCCGAGGAGCCCTTCTTCGAGACCGTCGATCGCCGACTGCTCGATCGGAAGGTCGGGAACCATCGATTCCCGGACCTTCTCGATGATCTCGGTGTGGGTCATGAAGAGCCCACGTTTCAGCTTGTCGAAGAGTGATTTCCTGGGTTGCTCGGCCATGGCGGCGGGCATTGTAGCCGCCACCGATTCGATTGCTAGGCCGGCACGGCCGGCAGCGTTGGTTGCCCAAGGCTCGGCCGCCATCTTCGTCGGGTCTTTTCTACCGCGCACTCCTAGTGCCGCGACGCGCGGCGACGGTCGGAACCGGCATCGGCGTAGTCGACGTTCAGCAGCAGATACGTGAAGGTGGCGCCGGAGATGATGAATCCGCCGCTCTCGGCCGGTGCCAGTGCCATGCGGCCCCAGTTCGTCATGCTGTCGCCATTTTCTTCGCGGAAGGCGAGCGCGTAGAGGCCGCGGTTGAGCTTGGGCCCGGCCACGTTGCCGAGGGACAACGTCAGCGGTGATGACTCGGTCTCGATCGGCGGCGGCGTGGCCGTGCTGGTTTCACTGGTCGGACGCATGCGCCTGACAAGAAGCGAGATACCGCTGGTGGCAGGCGCCTGAATGACGAAGCTGAGCTGCCCGCTGATGGCGTCGGTGTCGGGACGGCCGGCGACGGAGAAGAAACGGTAGCGGGACGGATCGTCAGGACCGCGGTGAGAGACCGGGAAGAGCGCGTCGACGGCGATTCCGCCCGGCGCGTTCTTATGGCTGGCGGCACGCCCGGCGCCGACGACGGAGACCTTGGCGCCGCTGCCGATGAAATGCGGATCGGGGCTGAGGATGGAGCTCGCAGCGGCCAGAGGAACCGAGTAGCCAGGCAACGGGAGGAACGGTGCGTAGCCGATGTCCATCAGCGGGACGATGCCCGAGCTCTCGGCGGCAAAGAGACTCCGTTCGCTCATGGCGGCGACGGCCACGCCGAGTGCGGCGACGGAGCTGATGCGAAGAAACTCGCGACGCGGGATTCCGTTGGACACAGCAGTAGCTTTCATGCGGATCTCCATACTGGTTTCATTGGGAATGTGCGCCTTTAAATAAAGCGCTGGCAAACGGTGGCGGACTGGACTTATTCATACTAACACGCCGTCCGGCGAGCGCTGCAAATTCAGTGACAGGCAGGTGCGGCCACCACGGTTCCCTCGACAACGGCCACCGCTCCTCCGTTTGCGGCGGTCACCATCGCCGCGATGGCCTTTCCGTCCGAGGAGGGCGCCCCGATCACACGCATCGAGGAGTGCGCGGACGCGGCCAGACGGATCACGGTTCCGGGCATATTGCTGAACCGGTTGGCGGTGAGGTCGGCGCAGGCCGTGGCCGCGTCCGAGGCGGCGACATCGACCCAGGCGCGATCGGAAACGAGGGCCACGACGGAGTTGCCCTTGAGCGTCAACTGGGCGTTCCCGTTCTGCCGCGCGCCGACCGTGACGACGCCGTGGCCGAAGTGCTGTATCGACGACTCGCTGGCGTCGACGGAGAGCGAGCTGTTTTCGCCGGCCACGGCATCGATGGCTGATCCAAGGTTGTCCTTGAGATCGGCGGTGCGCAGTTCAACGCCGATTCGCGAGGCACCAAACGTGCGGACCTCCAGCAGGTGGGGAGCAACTTCCGGACGCCCTGTCGCGGCCAGCGTGCAGCGGTCGAGGACGATGCGTCCGTTGTTGTAGCGCTGCTCGATGAGCATTTCGCTGCCGGCGTTGTCGACGAATGACGAGCGGCTGAAGGTGATCGTGCCGCCCGCTTCCTGCAGCAGCACCCCGCTCTCGAATGTCTCATCGCCGGCACCGTGAACGTCCAGCCCGCCGAAGGTGACGTCGCGGACGTTGTTGGCGTTGATCCCCATGGCGCTGCCGCCGTCGACGACGATGTTCTCGAAGGTGGAGTCGCTGATGTGCCGCAGGTAAAGAGCAGCGCGGCAGACGGCTGTGGAGTTCTCCTGGAAATTGCCGGCGCATCGGACGCCCCGCGTCGGTTTATTGACGCCGCTGTCGGTGACGGTGATCCCGCTGATACGGATGTTGCTCGATTGGACGATGCGCATCCCGTTGCCGCGGGCGTGAAGAATCGCGCCGCCGGTTCCGCGCTTTCCCTCCACGCCAGTGATCGAAACCTTGCCGTGGACGCCGTCGAGGATGATCCCCTCGTCGAGCGTTCCCGGCGCGATCCCTTCCGCCGAGACCGACTCGAACGAGAGCTCGACCCCGGAGTCGTGCACCTCGAGCGCCGCACCGTTGGCGGTGCTCAGCGTCGACGCACCGCCGATGACGAGCTTTGCTACTTTGTTCACCACCACTCCCCGCCTGCGCCCGCGCACGTCGATCGTGTCTTCGAAGACGACGGCGCCAGGCCGTTCGATGCCGGCGATGACGACTGCGTCGTCGAAGGCGTCGCGGATATGCAGCTTCGAGCCGCGGCGGAAGGTGATGCTCCCCGACTTGCGTCCCTGGATGCGAACGGCCGAGGTGAACTCCCCGGAGATCGGCATGCGGTCGATGACTACGACGCCGTAACCTCCGTCCATCCCAAATCCGCTTCCGCGGTCCGTGGCCTCGATCGATCCGCCGGAGATATCCACATTCCCCTGCTGCTCCTGCAGGTAGATGCCAAACCCTGCTTTGGAGGTCTTGATGTAAACGTTGCGCACGGTGAGCTTGCCGATGGCGCCGCTCCCGACGATGCCGCTCAGCGCCTCCGCGAAAACGGTGCAGCCGGCGATGACGTTATCGCCGGTCGTGACGATCGTTCCATGAATGGCCGGCCCGGGTCCCTGCTGCGCGGGAACGCCGGTGACACCGGTGTCGAACTTCAACTCCGTCCGCACCGCATCGAGGCCAAAAGCAGAACCGATGAGCATCTGGCCTTTCTTCAAGGTCACGCTTTCGATGTAGGGATTGGGGGTTTCGGCGACGTAAACGACCGAGCCGCTGTTCGCGCTTTGGACGCCCTGAGCAATCGTTGAGAACGGCCACTGGCGAGTCCCATTGCCCCCGGGCGTGGCACGGTTGTCGACGAAGACGACATCCCCCGATGCCGCCGTCGCGGCGGCCAGGGCCAGGAAAATGATCAGAAACGCGGACCGGATCATCGCGGCCGAGGGGTCCCCTGTTCGCGGCCGGCGATCGTCTGCTTGACCATGGCCTCGTCGACAGTGATAACGTGCGAGCCGGCGTCTGCGGGATCGAATTCGAGACCGCCGATCACGCGGCGGAAGGTCTCGCGCAACGCGCGAGCGCCGAGGCGCTTCTGGCGTGCGGCGTCCCAGGCGATGGCGATCAACGCGCCACGCGTGATCTGCAGGTCGATGCCGAACCGCTGGAAGTAGGCGCGCGAAGTGCGGAAGATCGACGCTTCCGGCTCGACGAAGATGCGCGCCAGGTCGGACTCCGCGAGATCGTTGAGCACGACGATCGATTCGAACCGGGAGACGAACTGCGGGGTCATGCCGTAGCGGAACAGATCCTCGTATTTGAGGTAGTCCCGCAGATGGAACGGCAGCTCTTCCCGCACTTCGCCGGACGCGGAGACGACGACGATCGGCTTCATCGGCGCGACATCCTGGCCGATGGTGGCCCGGCGGAAGACGGCCTCGTACAGTTCCTCGAAGGCCCCGCCGACGATGAAGAGTACGTTGGACGAGTTGACGGCGAAGTTCATGCCGTTCGTTTCGAACTCGACGTTCTCGTTCTCCATGAGGGTGAGCAGCGCTTCCTGCGCCACGATCCCGCGCACGTTGGGCTGACCGCTGACCTGTGCCCGGATCTTGTCGACTTCGTCGATGAAGACGATGCCGTGCTCGACGGAACGCAGCAGATTGGGCAGCGCCGCGTCCGTGCCGAGGATGGTTCGGGCGTTGGCGAAGAGTCTCCCCAGCACGACCCTCCCATACCCCTGATGTTCCTCGGCCAGCACATTTGCGTTGATACGAATGACGTTCGCGGAGTGACTGAGGTCGGGCCGGCTGGCCAGAAACTGCTCGATCGCACGCATGAGCGTGGTCTTCCCGGAGCCCGAATTACCGATCATCAGGATGTTCGGCGCCGGATGCCCGACGAGGTGCTTGACGATGGCGACGGAGAGCTCGCGGATAGCCGCGTCCTGCCCGACCACGGTCGCGCTAAGCGCCTCGAAGACCTCGCGCGGACGAAGGGGGAAGGTGTCCATTCGGGGAGCTATTGTAGACGGGGCGGGATCAGGCCAGAGGGTTCTGAATCCTGACGCCCATGATCACCTGGCCGTGGTTCAGATCCTCCGTGTACAGCGTATTGCAACCCGCGCTTGCCGCGGCCGCGAGGATGAGTGAATCCCAGAACGAAATCGTATTCAGGACAGAGCAATCAATCGCCTCATGAATGAGTGCCGGGCCGGCGACGACGATTTCGAAGACGGTAAACGTCTTCAATACGGCCTTGGCCGCAAGCGGAGGAACACCGAGCTTGCGGGTCGCGGCGACGAAGAATTCCTGGATCACCTGAGTCGAGATAACGCCATCGCCTGACTCGGCAAGCTCGGAGATGACTTCACGGCTGCGCTGCTGCTTTTTCGGTGACGCGGGGTCCTGAGCATAAAGAAGAATGTTGGAGTCGAGGAAAACCTTACCGGACATACAACTCTTCTCGCGTCCACCCTCGGCCATGCGAGTTTCCAGGTTGGACATCCATCAGCCGGAACATTTCGGTCACGACGGCATGCCGGTCAGCGACGACCGTCCTGACCAACAATTCACGCACCAGAGCGTTGAGCGTCGTGTCATGCCGACTCGCATAAGTGCGCCCGGCCTCGAGGGTCTCTTCATCCAGCGCCAGCGTTATGTTCTTCATACGCCTGTAGTTTAGGCCGTAGCGTAATCGGTGTCCACATATTACGTGGACCACGCTGGACCGATGCCATGTCTGGTTGCTTTACATGTTGCTTCCAGTCAAAAACTCCCGCCACTGGTTTTGACTCCAGTCAAGAATACCCGTATCTTCGCGAGCCGGCCATGGCCACGAAACCACGATATCTCGCCACGCAGATTCAGGCCGACCTGAAGCGCAAGATGGTGTTCGTGGCCGGACCTCGCCAGGTCGGCAAGACCACTCTCGTCCTATCGATTCCCGGAGCGGGGAAGGGATATCTCAACTGGGACATATCCGAGCACCGCGAGCGGATTCTCCGGAACGAGCTTCCGGCCGGCAAGCTGTGGGTCTTCGATGAATTGCACAAGTATCGGCGCTGGCGAAATTACCTGAAGGGAATCTATGACGGGCGTCCGGCCGGCCAGAAGATCGTGGTCACCGGAAGCGGCAGGCTGGACCTCTATCGATTCGGTGGCGACTCGCTACAGGGCCGCTACCACCTTCTGCATCTTCACCCGTTCTCCGTGGCCGAGCAGCGGATCCGCGACCGTGACGGGTTCGATCAACTCCTGCGTCTCGGCGGTTTCCCCGAGCCATTTCTCGGCGGCAACGAGGTCCAGGCCAGGCGCTGGTCACGTGAATATCGCACGCGGCTGATCCGGGAGGACGTCGTGTCGCTCGAGCGCATCCAGGACCTCGGCCACCTCGAGCTCCTCATGCTGCGTCTTCCGGATCTCGTGGGGTCTCCGCTTTCGATCAACGCTCTGCGCGAGGACCTGCAGATCAGTCACAAGGCTTTGTCTTCCTGGATTCAGGCGCTGGAGAGGCTCTACGCCGTCTTCCGGCTGGCTCCCTTCGGCGCACCCCGGATTCGCGCCGTGAAGAAGGAGCAGAAGCACTATCACTTCGACTGGTCCATCGTGGCTGATGACGCCGCAAGGTTCGAGAACCTCGTGGCATCGCATCTCCTCAAGTGGGTTCACTTTGAACAGGACACGAAGGGCCGCGATCTCGATCTTCGCTACTTCCGGGACGTCGACGGCCGCGAGGTCGATTTCGTCGTGACCGAACGGACGAAGCCGATCCTCCTGGTCGAATGCAAGTGGGCGGATGCGGCCATCGACAAGAGCCTTCACTACATGAAGGCGAAGTTCCCCGATGCAGCCGCGTGGCAGGTGTCGGCCACCGGAACGAAGGACTACCAGAGTGGCGAGGGGATTCGCGTGTCGCACGCGCTGAATCTTCTGGAAACGCTGATCTGAACGACCGGCTCAGCGAGCTACTGTAAAATGACGGCCGACATGCTCGATCAGTTGACCATCGAATCGTTCGAACCCCACGTCGGTACCTCGTTCTGGCTGCGGAACAACACGCAGAAGGTCGAGCTACGGCTCACCCGGGCGGCACGGGTGATGGAGAGTGAAGCAGCGCGGCTGAATCGCACCGCTTTCTCGCTTTACTTCCTCGGGCCTGTCCTCCTCCCCCAGCAGATCTACCGGCTGACGCACGACGGGTTCTCGGAGCCGCTCGATCTCTTCCTGGTACCGATCGGGAAAGAGGCGGCCGGCTTCAACTACGAAGCCGTCTTCACGTGAGCGCTACCGCGGCGCCCGCCGCATGAGGTAGTAAACGCCGTTCGTGTCGACCTGCTCGAATCCAAGGCGCTGGTAGAGGCGAAGGGCCGGATTGAATGCCTCGACGTGGATGGTGACCGGTTTGCCCGCGGCATCGCCGCGGTCGAGCACTTGGTGAAGGAGCATCGATCCGATGCCGGAACCGCGGCACTCCGCCATCAGGGCGATGTCGACGATGCGGATCTGATCGCGCCACTCGTCGATCCAGAACCGGCCGATGGGCTCCCCGTTCCGCTCGACGATGTTCCGCTCGCACGTTGGATAGTGGATGCCGTAGTGTTCGAACTGGGCGGCGAACTGCTGGTCGAGAAAGGCCTTCTTCTGCGCCTCATCGAACGGAAACCGCGTCATCTCCTCGGCGCGCGCCGACTCGTAGAGACGGCGCATGAATTCGTAGTCGGCGTCGGTAGCCGGGCGAAGGACAATCGATTCGAGCATGCGCTCTACCCAACTACCGGCGCCGGAGAGGCATTCTCAGGCTTTGTCCACCGAGATCATGAGATACGAGAACGGCACGGGCTCGAATCCTAGCAGCCCGCCTTGAACCAGGACTCCGGCCCCTGAGGCGTCGAGCGCGCCGGGGGCATGGGGGTCGCGCATGCGGACCGCAGACCAATTGGGCGCCTTGTCTCGCGGGTCTTCCTGCAGAGCGACGAAGTAGACGCCGCGATTCAGCTTCATGGACGACGATCGCGCGTCGAGAGCGAGCGAACAGGCCCCGCTCTTCTTCTGCGGATCGTTGCTGTCATCGATCGAGAAAAAGCGCTTCACGCGCGCCAGGGCCGGCGGCGTGGAACCGGCCGGCATGCGCATCTCGACATTGAGCTCGATCGGGTGACGGGCGTCGACCGGCACCACAAACCGCGGCGGCGGCGCATTCCTGGCCACGCCCCGGTGCGTGGTGTGGCTCCAGGCATGAAACGGAAGCCGCTCCTCGCCAACGGGGAACATGACGTTCAACGCCACGGAGACCGGCTTATGGCGATGCTGCTCCGCCCGCCAGAAACCGTTAACGCTGACACGGGCGGAGCCGTTCAGGGCGCGATCTCCCGCACGGGGAGAGGAAGCTGCGGCAAGGCGGTGCAGAGCGTCGGAGGACGCGGTCCCGATCCGGGCCTTTTCGAACGAACCGTCCCAGTACCCGAGCGAGACGATCGGGAGGCTGATCGGATCGGAGCCGGCCACGGCGCGCATCACCTGCTGCGGCAGCCCGGAGGCCGCCGCGCCGGCGACAGCGACGGAGCTGAGAATCATGAATTCACGCCGGTGAAGGAGCAGCGTGGTGTCGTGACTCGCACCAGGGGAACGGAGATCGTCTTTCGTGTCCATACCTCAGCACCTCTTGCTTTCCAATCGCATTACCAGCCGGCGGAATGTAGCGGAAAACTATGGAACCGTGGGTGGCGCAGTGCCTGTCAGTGAAAGTCCGGTATTCGTGCTGGTTGTCTTGCCCGCGGTACCGGTGTTCGTGGCAGCGATTTCGCCGCTTACGGTCGCTCCTCCGCCAAAATTGAAGAGCGTACCGGTGGAGGGAGGCGTGACAACCTCATAGAAAATCATTCCGATCGAAGGATCGCATTGCGTGTCACAAGCGGCTGTCGTCGGAACGGTGTTGCCATGAATGGCCGCGTGAACGAGCGTTGGCGAGCCCTGGTCATCGGCACCGACATAGATCGCATAAAGGGGGAACCCGGAGGTGTCCTGCGGATTGACGTCGTTGCCAGTAATCGACACGTTTACCGGATACGAGCTCGCTGTCTGGCCAGTGGCCACCGGGCCGAGAGCTTCAACATCGATCCCGCGCCCGAAGGGCAACTGGCGGAGGACGTTGTTCGTAATCGTCGCGGTCTGAGTCACTTTCCCCTGTTGGGTCACGACGATCCCTGAGCCGAACGCCGAGCCCGATCCGGCCACACCGGTGTTTCCGATGATATTGCCATCGATGAGCACCCTCTGCGTTCCGCCCGTGGTGCCGGCACCGGAGATTACGTTTACTGCGTGGCTCTGCGAACCGGTCAGCGTGTTGGTCAGGAAGCGCACATACATGTTCGACGCACCGCTGCCGCCACCGTTCGCGAAACTGGCGCCGAGGGTGTTGTTCGTAAAGGTGCAACCGGAGATCGTGACGGCGCCGGACGGCAGCGTGCCAACGCTGTTGCCGATCGTCGAGTTGTCGTTGGTGACCAGATCGAGTCCAAATGACGAGTTGCTGCCGAACGTCACATTGCTGAAGGTGCCCGTGGCTACGGAAGCCGTATTGTTGAGCGATACCAGGAAGCCGTCGCCAGCCACGCTGGAGCTGTAAGCGCCACTCGTCACGGTGAGCGAGGTAATGGCTGCAGTGGAACTCGGGGTGGTCGTGATCGAGACGTTGTTCGCCTTCGAAGCGCTGACGGTCGTGTTCGTGAAGGTAACAGCGCCGGTGGTATCGACCAGCTTGATGCCGTTGTCCGTCGCCGTCGACGTGCCGTTGTTCAGCACCTGGCAGCCAAGCAACGCGATGTTGTTCACGTTCGTGCCGCTGAAACCGCCGGCCGCGCTTGTCTTGATGATCATCGACGACATGCTGATGCCAGCACCAGAGATGCCGGTGAGATTTAGGGAGTTGCTGGTGGTCTTCTGGATCGTGCCACCAGAGCCGTTGGCGGTATTCGATCCATCGCCTGTTACGGTGAAGCCGCCGTTGTAACTGGTTAACGTGATTGCGCTGGCCGGTCCGCTGGTTGTGGTGCCCGCGTTGATCTGCGTAAAGGTCATCGTTCCAGCGCCACTGCTGATCGTCACAGCCGTACCGGTGGTGGTAGTGACGTTGCGTGCGGTCACGTTGATGCCCGATACGCTCGTGCCGATGATGGCGTTCGCCCCACCCGTGCTCATGTCGATCCCGTTGACCGTGACGTTCGTGGCCAGCGTGAGCGTGCCGCTCAGCGTCGGCGTGTTCGCCGCGGCTCCCGGAACCGTCAGTACGCCACCCACTGTGAGAGTAGCGCCGGCGCCGATGAGCTGCTGGCTCGTGAGCATGGTGTACGCGCCGGTGGTCGGACCGGAGCCTTTCGAGACGTAGATGAAGTCGCCCGACGCCGTGGCTGCTGCGCCGACCGCGGTCATCGTCTTGAACGGCGTGTTCGAGCGGCCGTCGTTCGTGCCGGAGACGGTGGCGTTGTCGACGTACCAGACCCTGCCGCTGAAGGTGATCGTGGCGGAACGCGTCACGGTGATGCCGTTCGACGTACCGGTATAGGTGAACGAGTCGGAGGCGGTGTTACCGACATTCGGCGTGTAGAGGAAGGTTCCGTTCGGGTTGAAGGTGGTCAGCGTTCCGTTGAACGGCGGAACGGTCACGGCGTAGGTGATCGGGGCGTCAGAGGCATCGCCACTCGACACAGCAACCGAAAGGACCGTCGGGGTAGCCGGAGCCGGGAGTCCACCATCGAGCTGCGTGTTGCCGACGTCGACGTACGACTTGGTGGTCAGATTCGGAGCGACGGTGAGCGTGTAGGTGCTGCCGATCCCCGTGCAGCCGTTGGCGTCCGTCACTTTGACGGTGATCGAGAATACTCCGGTCTGCGTCGGGGTGCCGGAGAGAACACCGATCGAGGAGAGCGAGACGCCCGACGGCAGCGAACCGCTGTTGATGGAGAAGACGGCCGGGGTATGCGTCCCGACGCCTGTCTCGGTGAAGGTGAAGCTGCCGCTCAGCGGCACGCCGAAGGTTCCGGTGGTCGAGCCCGGATTCGTGACGGTGATGGTCTGGCAGGCGATGACCAGCGTGTATGTCGGTCCCGTTCCGGTGCAACCGTTGGAATCGGTGACCTTGACCGTGATCGGGAAGGTGCCCGGCGCCTGCGGCGTGCCGGAGAGAACGCCGCTCGACGAGAGCGTCAGACCCGCCGGCAGCGAGCCGCTGGCGATCGTGAAGGTGGCGGTACCGATGGCGCCGCTCTGCGTGAAGGTGGCACTAAACGGCGCGTCAACGGTGCCGGTCGTGGTGGCCGGGTTGGTCACGGTGATGGTCTGGCAGGAGATGATTAATGTATAGGTTGCGCCCGTTCCCGTGCAGCCGTTGGAGTCGGTGACCGTGACGGTGATCGGGAAGGTGCCGGGCTGCGTGGGAGTGCCGGAGAGCACGCCCGAGGCGGAGAGGCTCAGGCCGGCCGGGAGCGTGCTGGAGGTGCTGAAGGTAACCGCCCCGATCCCGCCGTTCTGTGTAAACGCCTGGCTGAACGCGGTTCCGACCGTCCCGGTGGTGGTAGCCGGATTCGTGACGGTGATGGTCTGGCAGGCGATGACCAGCGTGTAAGTCGGTCCCGTTCCGGTGCAGCCGTTGGAATCGGTCACTTTGACCGTGATCGGGAAGGAGCCGATCTGCGTCGGGGTGCCGGAGAGGACACCCGAGGCCGATAGGCTCAGGCCTGCCGGCAGCGTGCCGCTGGCCAGCGAGAAGGTGGCCGTGCCATTGGCGCCGCTCTGCGTGAAGGTCTGGCTGAACGGCGTTCCGGCGGTGCCGGTCGATACGGCAGGGTTGGTGACCGTGATCGTCTGGCAGCCGATGGTGAGGGTGAAGGTGTCCGAACCTGTGCAGCCGTTGGAGTCGGTGGCCGTGACGGTGATCGGGAACGAACCGCTCTGCGTCGGGGTGCCGGAGAGCGTGCCGTCGGCGGCAAAGGTCATGCCGGCCGGCAGCGTGCTGACGGTTGAGAATACGACCGCGCCGATGCCGCCGCTCTGCGTGTACTGCTCGCTGAAGGCCACGCCGACGGTTCCGGACATGTTGGCCGGATGCGTGACGGTGATGGTCTGGCAGTTGATGGTCAGGTTGTAGGTCGCGCTCGTCCCGGTGCAACCGTTCGCATCGGTCACGGTGACCGTGATCGGGAAGGTGCCGGTCTGCAGCGGGATACCGGACAGCGTGCCGTTCGCGGCCAGGCTCAGACCGGACGGCAGCGTGCCGCTGGCGAGCGTGAATGTCGTCGTACCGATGCCGCCGCTCTGCGTGAACGTCTGGCTGAAGGCCTGCCCGGCGATGCCGATGTTCACCGCCGGATTGGTGACGGTGATGGTCTGGCAGGCGATGGTCAGCGTGTAGGTCGCGCCGACGCCGCTGCAGCCATTCGAATCGGTCACCGCCACGGTGATCGGGAACGAACCGGTCTGCGTCGGCGTGCCGGAGAGGACGCCGGAGGCGGACAGGCTCAGACCGGCGGGGAGTGAACCGCCGGCCAGAGAGAACGTGGCCGTGCCGATGGCGCCGCTCTGCGTGAACGTCTGGCTGAACGGCGAGCCCGCCACGCCGCTGTTCACCGCGGGATTGGTGACGGTGATGACCTGGCAGGCGATGGTCAGCGTGTAATTCGTCGTCCCGGTGCAGCCGTTCGCGTCGGTCACCTTGACGGTGATCGGGAAGGTGCCGGTCTGCAGCGGCGTACCGGAGAGCCCGCCATTCGTCGCGAGCGAGAGACCCGACGGAAGCACACCGGCGGCCAGCGAGAACGTTGCCGAACCGATGGCACCGCTCTGCGTGAAGGTCTGACTGAACGGGCTGCCAGCCACACCGCTGTTCACGGCCGGAGACGTGACGGTGATGGTCTGACAGTTGATGACCAGGTTGTAGGTTGGGCCGGTGCCCGTGCATCCGTTTGCGTCCGTGACGGTGACGGTGATCGGGAAGGTGCCGGTGACTATCGGTGTACCGGAGAGCGTCCCGTTAGCCGCGAACGTGAGCCCCGAGGGGAGCGTGCCGCTGGCGAGTGAGAAGGTCGTCGTGCCGATGCCACCGCTCTGCGTAAACGTCTGGCTGAAGGGGCTGCCGGCCACACCCGTGCTCACAGCCGGGTTGGTAACCGTAATGGTCTGGCAGGCGATCGTCAGCGTGTAGGTCGCGCCAGTGCCGCTGCAACCGTTCGAATCCGTCGCCTTGACGGTGATGACGAACGTGCCGGTCTGCGTTGGTGTACCGGAGAGCGTTCCGTTCGCGGCAAGCGTGAGGCCGGCCGGCAGCGTACCGCTGGCCAGCGAGAAGGTCGTAGTGCCGATGCCGCCGCTCTGGGTGAAGGTCTGGCTGAACGGCGCACCTGCCACGCCGCTGTTCACGGCTGGATTCGTGACCGTGATGGTCTGGCAGGTGATCGTCAGCGTGTAGGTGGGACCTGTGCCGGTGCAACCGTTCGAATCAGTGGCCTTGACGGTGATGGCGAACGTGCCGGTCTGCGTGGGCGATCCGAACAGCGTTCCGTTCGCGGCGAGCGTGAGGCCGGCCGGCAGCGTACCGCTGGCCAGCGAGAAGGTCGTAGTGCCGATGCCGCCGCTCTGGGTGAAGGTCTGGCTGAAGGGCGCGCCTGCCACGCCGCTGCTCACGGCCGGATTCGTGACCGTGATGGTCTGGCAGGTGATGGTCAGCGTGTACGTCGGACCGGTGCCGGTGCAGCCGTTTGAATCGGTCGCTTTGACGGTGATCGGGAAGCTTCCGGTCTGCGTCGGCGTGCCGGAGAGGACACCGTTGGATGCGAGCGTCAACCCCGCCGGCAGAGTGCCGCCGGCCAGCGAGAATGTCGTCGTCCCCACTCCGCCGCTCTGCGTGAAGGTCTGGCTGAAGGGAGCGGCGGCCACGCCGCTGTTGACGGCGGGATTTGTGACGGTGATCGTCGGACAGACGATCTGCAGCGGGTACGTCGTGCCGACGCCCGTGCAGCCCTGCGAGTCGGTGACCATCACCGTGATGGGGAAGCTACCGGTGACCATCGGCGTACCGGAGAGCGTTCCGTTCGTGGCCAGCGTGAGGCCGGCGGGCAGAGTGCCGGTGGCCAACGTGAATGTGGCTGTCCCGATCGCTCCGGTCTGGGTGAAGGTCTGGCTGAATGGCACGCCGGCCGGGCCGCTGGTCACGGCCGGATTGGTGATGGTAATGACGTTGCAGCAGACCGGCAGGGCCGGCTCACCGGCAGGCAGCGACGGCGCGGACGGCGAGCACGAGCCGGTGGTGATGGTCGGAAAGACGCCGACGGCCGGGCCGTTGGTCGGGAAGGTCGTGCCGGAGATGGTGACGGTTCCGCAGGCGGTGAGCGCAATCGTTCCCTGGCTGGCCACGCCCGAGGCACCGGCACCGACTGGACGGACATCGCCCAGCCCGAGGGTCCACGACACGTTGCCGGAGTACGAGCGGGCCGTGATGTGGCCACCCGCGGCATCCTTCTTCATCTTTCCGAAGTCGCCGACGGCTTCCAGATAACCGTGATCGAGGTTGACTGTCCCCTGGCTGGAGATATCGATCGAACCGCCGATGTTGCTGTCCTGATTCGTACCGGCCAGAAAGACTCTGCCACTGCCGGTCACCGTTCCCCGCAGAGAAATGGCGCGGATCTTTCCACCCTCGACCTTGTGGTCGTCGGCGGGAGCGCTCGATGCTGCGTACAGCGTGCTGAGCGACGGGTCCGGACCTGTGATCTGAATGGCCTCGGCGGCGAAGAGGTCGAGGCGCTTGGTAGCGGCACCGCCGCTGGTGGCATCGGCGCGCAGGTGTCCGAGGTGTGTCCCGCTGGAGTTGACACCGAGATCGGTGGCGTCGATGGTGATGCCCTTACCCGACCGGATTGCCACACGGGTCGCCGCGTCATCGTTCACGATGGAAGCGACGAGTCCGCGGATGATGACGCCACAACCTTCGATGGTGACCGGTCCGGCGGCCTCGGTCTTGCCTTGAGAGGCGATGGTGGCGGTGGAGGTGATGGTGACCGCGGGCTCGAAGACGGATGTCGATTGCACGCGGATCTCGCCGCCGTGCTGATGCGCTACGCCGCCGTCGAGAATGTCACCCGTCTGGCGTGTTGCCAGCAGTGTGGAGCTGGCACCAGCGGCGAGCAGGCCGGAGACGGTCATGCTGCCACCGGCTGTGAGCAGGATCTTCCCGGCGTCGCTCCCCTTGCTGCCGGAGTTGATGACAGTGCCGGCTTCCAGTGTGGTGGCGCCGCCGCTGTTGATCGTGATCGTGCCGCCATCGCCGTTGGCCGAGCCGAACGCCGCGCCCGAAATCACAGCGCCCGACAGGTTCGATGCCGGGCCATGAAGGGTCACGCTGCCGCCGGCGTTGATGATGATGTTGCCGCCGTTCCCCGTGCCGTGGCGGTTCTCGGCGAACATCCCGCTTCCGGCGTTCATGATGACGTTGCCGGTGACGTTGAAGCGCATGGAGCAGGCCGCGCTGTTCCCCGGACCGTCGTCGTTGCAGTTGATCGTGCCGTTGACGATCAGGTCCCCGTTCACGGTGAAGATGCCGTTGACGACGTGATCCTGATCGTCGACCGAACCGTCAAGGGAGCTGAAGTTTGTGATGCCGTTGACGGTTACGTTGCTGGCAAGCGCGGGCAGCGCAAACGCGAACAACGAGACCACGAAAACAAGCAGCAGCTTGCGACCAAATCGACCCATGGCGACACCCCTCCTGTTGTTGGACATCTCTCCGCTCAGAGAGACGCTCGGCGAACCCGTGGCGTGAACGATTGGCTGAAACTGTTTGGAACGGACAAGCAGAAAGATAGCGACGCCAGGCGTAGTTGTCGACCGGAGTTCCCGAAGGAAGTCACGGAAAAGCGTCATCCCGCGCAAAAAAAGAGCCGCACGAAGTCCGTGCGGCTCTCGATTTCTACGACAAGTGGAGAGTTACGTCCGTGGCGGGAAGACGCCCTGCAGCGCGATGCAGAAGTTGAGGGTGAGGTACGGCTGCATGTTGTTGTGGGGCTGATCGCCGCCGGCTGGGGCGACGGCGTTGTCGCTCATGTTGACGACGGGAGGCTGCGGAGAGTTCGTGAGGTATGGCGTCGAGCCATTTGCTCGTGCGATCGAGTTCCCACCGGCGACGAGGCGATTGCCAGCTCCCGGGAAGGCCTGCATGGTGTGGCTGTGTGACGGAATCTCGGACTCGAGCAGGGTGACGGTCTCGGAGCCGCCGGTCTCGCCGAGATCGTGAAGCGAGAGGCCGGGGCCCTGACCAGGATGCATTGGCGCGTTCCCTTGCATATCGGGGAGTGCGAAGTTCGACTTGCCGTCGCCGCCGTAGGTCGTGCCGAGCAGCGAGAAGAGCGCCGTATTCTGCGAGAGCGGGAGAATCTGGCCGTCGCAGAAGGCCCAACCCTTTGGGGCGAAGTTGAAGGGAAAGATTCGAATTTCAGCTACGAATGGATCCATGTTTGTCTCTCCTCCCTTAGGTCTGGCTCGGGAAGATCCCGAACAGCGAAATGATGAAATCGATGCAGAGGTACGGCTGGAAGTTGTTGTGCGGCTGGCTCCCTCCGATGCTGCTGGTCGTTCCGGGAGCCATGGGGGTGGTTGGCGCCGACGAGTCGTAGATCTTGATGGCCTGTGTCTGGGACAGGACGTTGCCCGTGGGGGATGCCTGTGTTCCGAAACTACTCGTGGCCAGGAAGGCGTGGCTGTGGGCCGGAATCTGCGAAACGGTCAACGTGACCTCTTCGACGCCGCCGGTCTCGGCGAGGGTGAAACCGTTGCCGAAGTGCAAGGGAATGCGGCCGCGTAGATCGGGAAGAGCAAACGTCGACTGTCCGTCGCCACCGTAGGTCGTGCCGATGAGATTGAACAGCGTTTCGTATTCAGAGATCGGAAGCAACTGACCCTCGCAGAACATCCATCCCGCGGGGGCGAAGTTGCCGGCGAACATGCGGATTTCTCCAACGTAAGGTTGTGCCATCTCTTCGTCCTCCTTTCTAGGTCTGACTCGGGAAAATGCCCTGCAGGGCGATCGAGAAGTTGAGCACTAGGAACGGTTGCATGTTGATATGCGCCTGGCTCCCGCCCACGGTGGCCAGCGTCCCCGCGATCATGGCCGAGAGATTGGCGTCGGCAGGGAGATAGGGAGTGGCGACCGTGTCGTTCGCGAGATACGCGGTGGGCGGCACCGGCTGCGCACCAGCATTGTTCGTGGCGACGGCGGAGTGAACATGCGTTGGGATCTCCGAGATGGAGAGCGTGTGACCCTGCTCTCCGCCGCGCTCGCCGAGCGTATGGCCGGAGCCCATGTGAATGGGCGTGTTGCCCTGAAGATTGGGAAGGCCGAAATTGACCCTGCCGTCGCCGCCGTAGGTCGTACCGAGGAGCGAAAAGAGCGCCTGGTTCTGGTTGATGGGCAGCAGTTGCCCGTCGCATAGGGCCCAGCCCTTGGGTGGGAAGCCGAAACTCATGATCCTGATCTCGCTGAGAAATGGTTCTGCCATTAGTTACCTCCTTCGACTAATCCGTTTCCTAAACCGGAGCCTGCGATCTCTGACGTCGAGGCACTCGCGACACTTCACTACACTCGTTTTGTTTGTGGACGGATGGACCGGCCCGCTATTGTACCTGTCATTGCCTTGCTTTGAGGCGGGCAAAAACAAACCCATACAAAGGAACTTGAGTCATTGCGTTTCGGGACTCCGGGCGCCGGGCGAACTCCCGCCCCGGGAGCGTCAGCCGCTCCCGGGGCGAAGACTCGTCACAACTATGGAACGACGTTCACGGCGGTGGCGGTCAGCGTGAGGTTGACCAGATTGACGGCGCCGGTCTTTCCTGCCATTCCTGTGTTCGTGTTGGCGAGCTCCGAGCTCACGTTGGCGCCGCTTCCACTGAAGTTGAAGAGCGTACCGGTGCTTGGCGATAAGACCCGATCGTAGAAGATCATTCCGGTCGTGCCGGTGCACGAGTTGCCTTCGCAACCGGGGCCGACCGGAACTGTGTTGCCATGCACCTCCGCATGCATCAAGGTGGTCGTGGTGGACTGGTGATCGACTCCGAGGTAGATCGCCGCCTGCGGGAAGCTACCTGCGAACTGCGCGTCGACATTGTTCCCGACGATCTTTACATCGAACGGGATCGGACCAGATCCATTCGCGGGGCTCGGTCCGAGCGTCTGCACGTCGATCACTCGGTTGCCGAACTCTCCGGCACCGTTGTCGAGCGCCCGAATGGTGTTGTTCGTGATGGTGACTGTCCCGATCGTCAGGCCCTGCTGGGTGACCTGGATTCCTTCACCGAGCTTCGAGCCGGAATCGGGCGTGCCCGCCGTACCGATGATGTTGCTGTCGATCAGCACCTTCTGCGTGCCGCCCGTGGTCCCGGCGCCCGAGACGACGTTGATGGCGTGGCTCTTGGTGAAGGTCATGGTGTTGCTGACGAAACGGGCATACATGTTCGCCGCGCCGCTGCCTCCACCATTGGCGAAACTGACACCGACGCCGCCATCGTTCGTGATGGTGTTGCCGGACATCGTAAAGGTGCCCGTGGCCGGAGCGCCCGCCCCGTTGCCGATCGTGCTGTTGTCGTTGGTTACGAGATCGATGGCATAGGTGGCGTTCGCGTTCAGCGTCATCCCGGTCAACGACGCGGTCTGGATCACGGCGTTGTTCTTCAACTGAACAAGGAAGCCCGCGCCGTTGGCGCTGCTGCTGTACGAGCCGCCCGTCACGGTGAAGGTGGTAATCACCGCCGCGGAACTGACGGTGGAATCGAAGTCGACGTTGTCCCCAAACGAGCCCGTCACCGAAGTACTGGTCATCGAGACGGTTCCGCTGGCATCGGTGATATGGACGCCGTTGTCCGCGGACAGGGTCCCGTTATTGGTAACCGAGCAACTGGCCAGTGAGAAGTTGTGCACCGTCGTCCCTCGGATGCCGTCGTGAGTGCCGGTGGTGACGTTCATGTCCGTCAGGCTGACGCTGCCGCCGACACTGGTGAGGCTGATACCCGCGGTGGTGGTCTTCTGGATCGTGCCACCTGAGCCCGCGCTTCCTGTTCCAAGGACAGTCAGGCCACCGCTCGCTCCGGTGCTATTGAGGATGATGCCGTCCGCCGGGCCCGAGGCGCCCGTACCGGCGGAGATGCTCTTGAACTTCAGACCGCCAGCGCCGATGGTGGTGTTAGCCACATTCAGCGCCGTTCCGGTCGTGGTAGTGAGCGTGCTCGAGGTGTCGGTCGCCGTAACCGTGCCGCCGCCAGTTGCCGTGAAGGCGTCGCTGGAGCCGGTGGAGAGAATGATCGTGCCGGAGAAGTTGATCGTCGCACCGGTGTTGTTCGTGAGCGAAATGCCGGTGCCGCCGTTGTTGGTGATCGCCCCGGTGAACGACTTCGTCCCGCCGGTGGTGCTGGCGATGGAAACAGCGCGGCCGGTGGCGTCGGTGATCGTACCGTCGTAGGTTACCGTGGCATTGCTGCCGCTGATGTTGAAGTCGGTACTGGTGGCGTTGGTGATCGAGCTGCCCGAGCCCGCGGTGAAGGTGCCAGGAACTGTGACCAGTGAGACGCCGGTGCTGGCGCTGTTGGCGCTCTTGATCGTGCTGAACGGCAGATTCGCGGTGACGGTACTCAGGTCGGCGGCCGGGCCGCCGGTGGCGTCGATTGTGGCGACGCCGGCACCGACCGCGATCTGGAAGCCGGCGGAGCCGGTGTAGGGAGTCGTACCGCTGGCGAAGAGACCCGCGCCGTTGCTGCTGACGATGTCGAGATCGGTGAAGCTCAGGTCACCGGCGACGTTCGAGAGGACCATGCCCGCGGCGCCGACCCCGTTGAGGGCCGCACCGATGACCGTCGTACCGCCGGAGACGGTCTGGAACGTGCCGCTGGGGGTTGCGTCGAAGGTGGCGCTGGTGACGACGATGCCGCTGCCGCCGGTGTTACCGCTTACGGTGTTGTTCGCGAAGTTGGTGATTGACGTGCTGGTGCTTCCGGCGCCGTTGATGTTGATTCCGGTCCCGGTGGCGGTGACCGTGTCGTTATTGATGTTCAGAACCAGGTTGCCCGCGGACGTCTGCTGGGCGTCGATGCCGTTCTGCGTGGCCGCGGTCACGGTGCTGTTCTGCACGGTAACCGTAGTAGTGGTCGTGCTGGCGCCGGCGATCTTGATGCCGTTGTTCGCCGTGGCGCTGACGATGACGACGTTGTCGACCGTCGCCGTGAGCGCGTTGGCGCCGGAGGAGTTGAGGTTGATCCCGTTCGCCGTTCCGGCGATGGAGAAGCCCTTGATGAAGACGCCGGTGAGGCTGGCCGCGGTGGCGGCAACCGTCACACCGTCGCCGGCGGAGTTGCCGATCAACGGCCTGGCGCCGACCGCCACGAGGGTCTGGGCATTGACGATCAGGCCGTTCACCTCGCCGAGGAGTTGCTGGCCGTTCTTGAGCGAGATGCCGGCGTTCTGGCCGCTGTTCGTGCCGTCGCCGTTGTAGACGAAGATGATGTCGTTGGCCGTCGATGCGGCTGCCGCTGCGGCGAGCGTGGTGAACGGCGACTGCGACTGTCCGTTGGTTCCGCCGCCGTTGTTCTTCACGTACCAGACGCGGTTGGCAAGATTCAGAGTGACGGTCCCGATGGCGGTTGTCGGTGTGGCAGTACCGCCGGTGTTGCTGGTGCCGGTGTAGTTGAAGGAGTCGGTGGTGGTGACCGCGCCGCCGGGGTTCGCCTTCGGCGTATAGATAAAGGTGCCGTCAGAGGCGATGGTTACGCTGCCGGCCGCCGTCGTGGAGACCGTGCCGGCGGTGACGCTGACGCCGCCTGCCGGGAGGTCATTTGCTGTAACAGAGCCGGTCAGACTGACGAACGGCGTTCCCGGGCTTGCGGTAGCACCGCCTGTGACGACGGCCTGGGTGTTGTCGACCAGATTGCTGTACGTGTCAGGGCCGATGCTCGGCGTGATGGCAAGGTTATACGTCGGGCCGATGCCGGTGCAGCCGTTCGCATCGGTCACCTTGACCGTGATCGGGAAGGTACCTGTTTGCGTCGGCGTGCCGGAAAGAACGCCTGCCGAGGAGAGCGAGAGGCCGGTCGGCAGCGTGCCACTGTTGATCGTGAACGTCGCCGGCGTGTGCGTGCCGACGCCGCTCTGTGTAAACGTCTGGCTGAAGGCCGCGTTGAAGACACCCGAGGTCGTGAGCGGATTGGTCACGGTGATGGTCTGGCAGGCGATAACCAGCGTGTAGGTGGCGCTGATGCCGGTGCAGCCGTTGGCGTCGGTGACCTTGACCGTGATCGGGAAGCTGCCTGGCTGACCCGGCGTACCGGAGAGAACACCCGCCGTCGAAAGCGACAGACCCGACGGCAGCGAGCCGCTGTTGAGAACGAACGTGGCCGGCGTGTGCGTGCCGACGCCGCTCTGGGTGAACGTCTGGCTGAAGGCGGCGTCGACCGTACCGGTGGTCACGCCCGGATTGTTGACGGTGATGGTCTGGCAGGCGATCACCAGCGTGTAGGTCGCGCCGGTGCCGGTGCAGCCGTTCGAGTCGGTCGCGGTCACCGTAATCGGGAAGCTGCCGGGAACCGACGGCGTGCCGTCGAGGACGCCGGTGGCGGTGTGGAAGGTCATGCCGGCGGGAACCGCTCCCGTCTTCGACCAGGTGATGGTGCCGTTGCCGCCGGACTGCGTGAAGGTCTGGCTGAAGGCCGCGTCAACCGTGCCGGTGGTGACACCCGGGTTGGTGACCGAAATGACGTTGCAGGCGATAATCAGCGTGTAGGTGGAGCCGGTGCCGGTGCAGCCGTTACCGTCGGTGACGGTGACGGTGATCGGGAAGGTCCCCGACTGCGTCGGCACACCGGACAGCAGGCCGGCGCTATCGAGCGTCAAGCCGTTCGGCAACGTGCTGGCGGTGGAGAATGTCGCTCCGCCGATCGCACCGGTCTGCGTGAACTGTTGGCTGAACGGCGTGCCGACCGTGCCGGTGGTGACGCCCGGGTTGGTGACGGTGATGGTCTGGCAGTTGATGACCAGGTTGTAGGTCGCGCCCGTACCGGTGCAGCCGTTCACGTCGGTCACGGTGACGATGATCGGGAACGTGCCGTGCTGGTTGGTGGTGCCGGACAGCACTCCCGCCGTGGAGAGCGAGAAGCCGGTCGGCAGGGTCGAGGCTGTCGTGAACGTGGCCGGCGTGTGCGTGCCGACGCCGCTCTGCGTGAACGTCTGGCTGAACGCGACAGCAACGGTGCCGGTCGTCGTGGCTGGATTCGTGACGGTGATGGTCTGGCAGGCGATATTCAGGGTGTACGTCGTGCTGGTGCCGAAGCAGCCGTTCACGTCTGTGGCTTTGACTGTGATCGGGAAGCTGCCCGGCTGGCCGGGCGTGCCGGAGAGCACACCGGCGGCCGAGAGCGAGAGACCCGACGGCAGCGAGCCGCTGGCGAGCGTGAACGTCACCGGCGTGTGCGTGCCTGCGCCGCTCTGCGTGAACGTCTGGCTGAACGGCGCGTCGACCGTTCCGGTCGAGACGGCCGGCTTGGTGACCGTGATCGTCTGGCAGGCGATGTTCAGGTTGTATGTCGCGCCGGTACCGGTGCAGCCGGCGGTATCGGTCACTACCACCACGATCGGGAAGGTGCCCGGGGCTCCCGGCGTGCCGGAGAGCACGCCTGCTGTCGAGAGTGTCAGGCCGGGCGGGAGCGTCGAGGAGGTAGTGAACGTGGCCGTACCGAAGGCGCCAGTCTGCGTGAACGTCTGGCTGAAGGGCGTGTCGACGGTGCCGGTCGTTGTGGCCGGGTTGGTTACGGTGATCACCGGGCAGCCGATGACGAGGGTATAGGTCGGGCCATCACCAGTGCAGCTGTTCGAGTCGGTGGCCCGGAGGACGAGCGGGAACGACCCGGTAACCGTCGGCGTGCCGTCGATGACGCCGGTTCCCGGGTGCAGAGTCAGGCCGGCTGGCAGCGAGCCACTGTGGAGCGACCAGGTGATCGTCCCCTGACCGCCAACCTGCGTAAATGTCTGGCTGAAGGCCGTGCCTTCCGTTCCGGTCGTCGTAGCCGGGTTCGTAACCGTGATGGTCGGGCAGGTGATCGTGAGCGTGTAGATCGGACCGGTGCCGGTGCAACCGTTCGAGTCGGTGGCGGTGACCGTGATCGGGAACGAGCCGCTGCCGCTCGGCGTGCCGTCGAGGACGCCGGTGGCTGTATGGAACGTCAGACCGGTCGGCAGGGCACCGGCCTCGGAGAACGTCGTCGTACCGATACCACCCGTCTGCGTGAAGGTCTGGCTGAACGGCGCGCCGGCCGCCCCGCTGTTCACGACGGGGTTTGTTACCGTAATGGTCTGGCAACTGATGATGAGCGTGTAGGTCGCGCCGGTGCCGGTGCAGCCGTTCGAATCGGTGACCGTGACCACGATCGGGAACGTGCCCGGCTGGGTCGGCGTCCCCGAGAGCGTGCCGTCGGTGGCCAGCGAGAGACCGGCCGGCAGCGTGCTGGCGGTGGTGAACGTGGCCGTGCCGTTGGCGCCGGTCTGCGTGAAGGTCTGCGTGAACGGAGCGGACACCGTGCCGGTGGTGGTGGCCGGGTTGGTCACGGTGATGGTCTGGCAGTTGACGACCAGGCTGTAGGTCGCACTGACGCCGGTGCAGCCGTTGCCGTCGGTGACCTTGACGGTGATCGGGAAGGAACCGGTTACAGTCGGCGTGCCGTCGAGGACGCCGGTCGCGGAGTGGAGAGTCAGACCGGCCGGCAGTGAGCCGCTGTTGA
>JADGNY010000114.1 GCA_017883235.1 Thermoanaerobaculia bacterium
TGAGGGATACCTAAATCCCCATCACCGCCATCGCCGCCCCAACGCACACGATCAGCGCCCCTGCGGCGGCGTCGCCGTAGCGGTCGATCCAGGGGGCGCGGATGGCGCGGATGCCGGAGTGGGCGGCGGTGACCAGGACCACCATGGTGACGATGGTGGCCAGCTCGTAGGCCACGATCACCGCGCCGACGGCGAACCAGCCCGCGCCGGCGGCGGCAAGGATCATCGGGATCACGGCCACGCAGGGGTCGGCGGAGAAGAGGACGAAGAGCGACCACTCGGTCAGGCCGTGGTCGTGATCGTGGTGGCCGTGTGCGTGGTGGTGATTGTGCGGGTGAATGACCGACAGCGGATCGCGGCGAAAGCTGCGGCGTAATCCCCAGATCAGGTAGATGGTGCCGAACGTCATCAACAGCACGTTGGCGAAGCTCTCGAGCTTGCCGCCGATCAGGTGGATCGCGGCCAGGCCGGCGAAGAGCGCGGCGATGCCGAGCAGCGCGGATGTGGTGACGTGGCCGAAGCCGCAGAGGATCGTCGTGCGCGCGGCGCGCCGCGCGCTCCAGCCGCGCGCGCGGGCCAGCGCCGCGAACGGCATCCAGTGATCGGGCGCCATCGTGTGCAGCGCGCCGACGGCGGCCGCTGTGGCGCCGAGGGCCCACGTCACGCCAGTCACGCCATGACCTCCTCGAAGGCCATGGCCCGGTTGCGCTCGAGCCAGCCGAGCCAGTCGTCGACGCCGAGGCCGCCGCGCGTGGAGAGGACGATCACGTTGGGGACCGGCATCGCCCGCGCCAGCGAGTCGAGGATGGCGTCGAGGGAGATGCCGAGGTACGGCATCAGATCGACTTTCGTCAGCAACACGAGGTCGGCTTTGGCGAACATCGTCGGGTACTTGAGCGGCTTGTCCTCCCCCTCGGTGACCGACAGCGCCACGACGTTCTTGGCCTGCCCGAGGTCGTAGACCGCGGGGCAGACCAGATTGCCGACGTTCTCGATGAAGAGATATTCGACGCCGGCCAGGTCGAGGTGATGCAGCTCGTGATGGACCAGCTCCGCGTCGAGATGGCAGGCCTCGCCGGTGGTGATGGCGCGCGAGCGGATGCCGGCGCGCGTGAGGCGGTTGGCGTCGTTCTCGGTGGCCAGATCGCCGGCCAGCGCCGCCAGCTTCCGCCCGCCTTCGAAGGCGGCCGCCGTCGCTTCGAGCACGGCGGTCTTGCCGGAGCCGGGGGAGCCCATCAGGTTGATGGCGAAGATGCCGCGCTCGAGAAAGTGCTTCCGGTTGTGCGCGGCGGTGTCTTCATTGCGCGCCAGGATGCGCTGCTGCACGTCGAGCGGAACGAGATTCACATCACCACATCCACAGTCCTGACACATCACGACACCTCCAGTTCGATTCGTTGCAGCACGATCTCGTCGCCGGCCGCGAGGTGCGCCGGCTCGTTGCACGACGGACAGCGAAGAAAGCCTCCTCGCACGATCGCGGCGTGACAGCGCGGACACTCCCAGAGCGCCGCGATCCGATCGATCCGCAGCGCGGCGTGTTCACAAATGGTTCCGGCACGGAAGACTTCGAAGGCCGTGGCCAGCAAGGCGCAATCGACCCCGGCAAGCTCGCCGATGGAGACATCGACGCGATGGACGACAGGCGTAGGGACGACAGGCGTACGCACGGCCGCTTCCCGCGCTCCGACGGCGGCGGCAACGGAGTCGACGAGCGACTGGACGATCGAGTATTCGTGCATCAGGTGGCTCCGAAAACCGGCGGACGTTTCCCGAAGAAGGCATCGATGCCCTCGGCGAAGTTGGCGCCGTCGGCGATGCGCGCCAGGTTGTCCAGCTCGCGGTCGAGATGGTGGTCGAGCCGGTCCATCCCTGCCGCCTCGTTCAGCAGCGTCTTGGCGATTCCCCACGCCTCGGTCGGCCCTTCCGCGAGCTTCCGCGCCACGCGCCCGACCTCGGCGTCAAACGCGGCGTCAGGAAAGACCTCGGTGACCAATCCGATCTCGCAGGCGCGTTGCGCGGTGAGCCGCGGATTGAGGAAGAGCAACTCGAACGAGCGACGCAGACCGATGAGCCGCGGCAGCATGAAGGTCGAGCTCTCCGCGCCGGTCAGCCCCGTCTTGGAGTAGGCCCATTCGAACGATGCGCGTTCCGAGGCCAGCACCAGATCGCACGACATGGCCAGTCCGAAACCGCCGGCGGCGGCGATACCGTCGACCGCTGCGATGAACGGCTTCGGCGCGCGCCGGATCTCGGAGATGGTGCTGTGGATGTACTCGAGGATCTGCTTGAAGATCTCGCCATAGCCGCTCTGCGACGGTTTCAGATAGGCGAGATCGCCTTCGTCGCCGCCGTTGCGGATGTATTTGAGATCGGCGCCGCTGCAGAAGGCACTCCCGCTGCCGCGCAACACGACGGCGCGGACGTTCCGGTCGCGCGCGGTTTGAAGACCGGCCTTGCGGAGATCGCGCGCGGTTTCGACGTCGAGCGAGTTGAAACGCTCGGGGCGATCGATGGTGATCGTGCCGACGGCGTCTTCGATGATGAGCGTGATGTGGCTCATGCGGCGCCTCCGGCCGGGGCACAGACAAGAGTCGCTCTGTCATCCTGAGCCGCCGGAGCCGCGTAATCGCGAAGGCGATTGCGCGGCGCAGGACGGTCGAAGGACCCCCCAGTTGTATCCCGGTAGGGCGGCGGATTAGTCAACATTCCGCCACCCTGCCGGGTTTCAGGCTGGGGGTCCTTCGGCGCGCTCTGCCCCGGAGCTTGCCCTGAGCGAGCGCAAGCGAGTCGAAGGGGGGCTGCCGCCGCCTCAGGATGACAGGTAACGCCATAAGCTGTCGCCGATGTGGCACAGACACTCTTGTCTGTGCGGTGCTCGCGAAAATTCAGGACCGCAAGCCCCTCGGCGGCCAACACTCCCCAACTACTCCGCATCATCCATTCGCGCTGCGCGTACGCATACGCCCGAACGATGTCATTTTCTCCGCGTGCGACCGCTTCGTGGATGAATGGAGCGACGGGAAATGCTTCGCCGCGGACGATCACCGGGCCGGCGTCGAGCTGCCGGGTGACGAGATGCACGCTGCTGCGCGTTTCGCGCTCGCCGGCGATGATGGCATCGCGGGTGGCGTGCAGGCCGGGATAGCGCGGACCGCCGCCGGCGTTGCGCAGCGTGAGATCGGCGTCATGGATATTAATGATGCGTTGCGGAAACGCCGCAAGGAGCGGCTCGGTGATGACGAAGAGGTATCCGAGAAGGACGACTGCGTCGATGTCAAACGCGTGGAGCATCGCCGCGGTCTCCGCGTCGAACCCCTCGCGGAGCTCGCGACCACGCGGCGGACGGCGGTCGAGAACGCAGGCCACATGCACACGCTCGCGCAGCGACTCCAGGCCGGGCGCGCGACTCGAGCAGAGGACGGCGACGTTCAACATATGCGCGGCAGCGGCTCGCCTTCCGGCTCGGCCAGCAGCCTCCTCCCGAATCCTGTATCGAGAATGATCGCGCCGCGCCGTTCCTCGCCACACGTTCCGATCACCGTGGCGTTGCGGCCGAGCGGGTGCTCATGAAGGCGGGCCAGGATCTGATCGACGGCATCGGCGCGAACGCCGAGAAGCGCTTTTCCTTCGTTGGCGACATGCAGCGGATCGATGCCGAGCAGCTCGCCGACGGAGCGGACCGCATCGGTCATCGGGAGCGAGCGCTCCTGCAGCACGATGCCGACATTGCTCTTCGAGGCCATCTCGTGCAGCGCGCTGGCCACGCCGCCGCGCGTGGGGTCCTTCATCGCCGTGACGGCATCGGCGAGCGCGGCATCGGAAAGGATCGAGTCGATCATGCCGTTCATCGGCGCGACGTCGGAGACAAGGTCGCCTTCGAATTCGATGCCGTGACGCGCCGCCATCACGGCCAGTCCATGTTCGGCGATGTTGCCGGTGACGATGATGCGGTCGCCGGTGTGCAGACCGTTGTCGCGCACGAGCGTGCGCGTCAGGCCGATGCCGCAGGTGTTGATGACCAGGCCGTCGATCTCGCCGCGGCCCATGACTTTCGTATCGCCGGTAACCACCGGCGCGTTCGCTTCGCGGCACGTTGCGATCATCGAGCGCTGGATCGCTTCCAGCGAATCGAGCGAAAAACCTTCCTCGAGGATGATGCTGCAGGTCAGGCCGAGGACGCGCGTCGCCCCCATCATGGCCAGATCGTTCACCGTGCCGCTGATGGAGAGGCGGCCGATGTCGCCGCCGGGGAAGACGATCGGATGGATGACGTGCGAGTCGGTGGTGATGACCAGCCAATCGTCGCCGATGCGGATGGCTGCGCCGTCGTCCATGGCGTCGACACCCACTCCGTCAAAGGGCATCGTTGCGAAATCGCGAACGAAGAGCCGCTCGATCAGCGCGCGCATTGCTCGTCCGCCGCCGCCCTGTTTGAGCGTGACGCGGCCGCCGGTGAACGGGAGAAGGATCGCGGTCATGCGGAAGCCTCCAGATCGGGAACGCCGCCGTAGAGATGCCAGATCTTGCACGTCCCCTCGTTCGACACCATGCAGGCGCCGACCGGGTTCTCGGGAACGCACTCACGGTTGAAGAGGCGGCAGTCGTTGGGATTGCGGATTCCGGCCATGATGTCGCCGCAGATGCACTGCCCGGCCAGCGCCGGCGGTGCGTAGTCCCACAGCGAGGTCAGGTCGATCGGAAAGCGCTTGCGCGCATCAAGGTGGGCGAACTCGTCGCGCAGCCGCAGATTGCCGTTCGGCACGTGCGCGATCCCACGCCATCGTCCGCCCATGGGACGGAAGACGCGCCACAACTGCTTCTGCGCGGCGAGATTGCCCTCGAGGGTGACGCAGCGGGGGAACATGTTCACCACGTGCGGCGTCTTCGCCCGGATCAGTTCCACCAACTCGACCAAGCCGGCCATGATGTCGTTCGGCTCGAAGCCGGCGATGACCACCGGAATCTTGTGGCGCTCCACGAACGGTTCGAAGACGGCCGAGCCGGTGATCGTGGCGGCGTGGCCGGCGGCCAGGAAGCCTTCGATGCGCGATTCCGGCATCTCGGCGATGATCTCCATCACCGGCGGGATGTACTTGTGCACGGAGAGGACGGAGAAATTCGGCGGAGGATTGTCGAGGATGACCGCGGCCGTGGCCACCGCCGTGGTCTCGAATCCGGTGGCGAAGAGGACCACCTCTTCCTTCGTCGACCGGGCGATCTCGACCGCCTGTTGCGGGCTGTAGACGATGTCGATCTTCGCGCCGGACGCCTGCGCGTCGGCGAGCGACTTCACGCTTCCCGGCACTTTGAGCATGTCGCCGAACGTGGCGATCCTCGCCCCCTGCGCCGCGATCAGAACACTTTCATCGACCTCCGGGACGTCCGTCACGCAGACCGGGCAACCGGGACCCATGATCACTTCGAGCGATTTCGGAAAGAGCGAGCGGAGGCCGTACTTGGCGATGGCCTGCTCGTGGCTGCCGCAGACGTGCATGACCGCGATCTTGCGTCCGGTCTCGCGCACGAGGCGATCGAGCGTGGCGGCCATCGAGCGCGCCAGCTTCGGATCGCGGAACTGCAGCTCACTCACGATGACGCCTCGATCTCGGAGCGGACGTCGAGACTCATCAGATCGTCTCCCTCCTGCGCCAGAAGCATCTCGTAGAGGGCCAGCGTCTCCGCGATCGACTCCGGCGGAATGCGCCGGATGGCAAAACCGACATGATTGAGGATGTAGTCGCCGGGCACGACGTTCTCATCGACGATGTCGAGCCGCACTTCCTTGCGCACTCCCCAGAAATCGACGACGGCAACGGAATCGCGCACTTCGATCACTTTTCCAGGAACGCCCAGGCACATTGGTTTTAGCTCCGTTGGTGTTGGTTAGTTGTTGGATTGGGAGTCGGGGGTCGGGAGTCGGCGAGGAGCACCGCTAAAGGCGTAGCGCTCGGGCCCGCGACTTTCTGCCCGAAGCTCTCGCCACTCTGTTTCGTCGAGAGCCCCTGCCGTTTCGACGAGAGCCTCTGCCGTTTCGTCGAGAACCCTTGCCGTTTCGTCGAGAGCCCTTCTCCCCCCGCGGGTTTTTGCGGGGGGAGAAGGTGCCGAAGGCGGATGAGGGGGGCGTATACGCGATTGTTGCGATCTACCGCCGCTGGTCTGAGACCGATTGCGAGCATCGCATGCATCGTTGCCCTACTCGTGCGCAAACGACCTACGCGTGAACGCCCCCTCATCCGCCTGTCGGCACCTTCTCCCCCGCAAGAAACCGCGGGGGAGAAGGCTCTCGTGGTAACAGGGTACTCAGCGCCTGAAAAATGTGGACTAAGTGCGTCTCCCTCCGACTCCCGACTCCCGACCCCCGACCCCCGATTAGCCCTCGCGTTCGCGATAAACGCTTGCCCCAACGCAATCCCCCCATCCCCTGGCGGCACTTCGCGATTCATGAAGACCTTCGTCTTCGGACGGAGCGCGGCGATGAGCGACTCGGCCAGCCTTGCGTTCTGAAAGCAGCCGCCGCTGAGCACCACCGGCATCGCGCCGTGCAGCGCCAGCGCGGAGCCGGCAATCTCCGCGGTTGCGGCGGCGAGGGTGTTGTGGAAGCGGGCGGAGATCGTCGCCGCGGAGCGGCCGGCCAAAAGGTCGTCGACCGCTGCCCGCACCATCGGCCGCGGATCGATCTCCCACGGCGTGATGCCGTCGTGGATCACGATCGGATAGAGGCCGTGTTCGATACCGTCCGCGGCCATGTTCCAGCGGAAGGCCACCTCGCCCTCATAGCGCGCGTCGGGTAAACCGAGCACGATCGCCCCGAGCGCGTCGAAGTAGCGTCCAACGCCTCGAGCCGGCGTGGTGTTCAGACCGTCCGCGATCATGCGGCGCACGGCGTCGATCGACTTGCCGGGCATTTCGCGGAAAAGTGGAATGCGATGCAGCGGCGGTTCCTGGTCGAAGGCCTCGTCGAGCAGGGCAAGCGCAATGCGCCAAGGCTGGCGTATGGCCTGATCGCCGCCGGCCAGCATGATCGGCCGGAACGTGGCGAAGCGCTCGTACGTTTCGTAGCCGGCGATGAGGATCTCGCCACCCCACGATGTCCCGTCCGTGCCGAATCCGGTGCCGTCGTAGGCGATGCCGACCACGGTCTCATCCAGTCCATGTTCGGCCATGGCGCTGGCGACGTGCGCGTGATGATGCTGCACGCCGATGGTGCGCACCCCTTGCTGGGCAAGCGCGTAACGCGTGGAGAGGTAATCGGGATGAAGGTCGTGGACGACGATCTCCGGCGTGATGCCGGTGAACTCCTTCATCCGCTCGATGGCCGACTCGTACGCGCGCATCGTGGCCTCGCTCTCCAGGTCGCCGATGTGCGGCCCGAGGAATGCGGAGTTGCCGCTGGCGAGGCAGAAGGTGTTCTTGAGGTGTGCGCCGCAGGCCAGGATCGGTTGGTCAAAGGGAACTGCTGCGGCGATGGCGCGCGGCACGTAGCCGCGGGCGCGGCGCAGCAGAACCGGCGCGCCGTCGATCACCCGGGCCACCGAGTCATCGACGCGGGTGACGATGGCCCGGCGGTGGACGAGGAAGATGTCGGCCACGTCGCGGAGCTGTGTGAAGGCGTCATCGTCGGACGTCACCATCGGCTCGTCGGACAGATTCCCCGAGGTCATCACCAGCGGCACGCCGGCATCGCCCAACAGCAGATGATGCAGCGGCGTGTACGGGAGGAAGAGGCCGACGAGCGGGATGTCGTCGCCCCCAACGGTCACCTCGGGGCGCCGGTGCACGAGGACGATGGGGCGCTCGATCGAGGTGAGCAGAATTCGCTCTTTGTTGGTGAGTTGGGCGATCTTCTCCGCCGCGCCGAGGTCGCGCACCATGATGGCCAGCGGCTTGGCCTCACGATGCTTGCGCTCGCGCAGGCGCTGCACCGCGGCTGGCGAGGTGGCATCGCAGGCGAGGTGAAATCCGCCGATCCCTTTGACAGCGACGATGAAACCGGCGCGTAGAGCGCGCGCGGCGAAGTCGATCGGATCGGTCGTTTCGATCGCTTCCCGCCGCCTTTTCCTGGCTACCAGTTGCGGACCGCAATCGGGGCAGGCGTTCGGTTGGGCGTGGAAGCGGCGGTCGAGCGGCGATTCATATTCGGCGCGGCAGGCCGCACACATCGTGAACGGCGCCATCGACGTCTTGGCGCGGTCGTACGGCGCGCCGGTGACGATCGAATAGCGCGGACCACAGTTCGTGCAGTTGATGAACGGATAGCGATAGCGCCGGTCGCCCGGATCGAGCATCTCGCGCAGGCAGTCGCCGCAGGTGGCCAGGTCCGCGGGAATGGAGACCTGCCGTAAGCCGGCGGTCTCGCTCTCAACGCTCTCAACGCTCTCAACGCTCTCCACGCTCTCCACAATGGCGAAATCGTCCGGAGCGTTCCCTTCGGTGGGCGACCAGATCACCGACCGGACACGCGCCGCGGGAGGAGCGTCGATCTGCAGAGCGTCGATGAATCGATGCAGCACGTCCGACTGGCCAAAGGCATCGATCGAAACGCCTCGCGCGTCATTCCAGACCCGCCCAGCCACGCCGATCCGCTGCGCCACCTGATAGACCCACGGCCGGTACCCAACCCCCTGAACCGTCCCGCGGATCTCGATATGAAGACCATCTCGGATCATGCCGCCCAAGTTAGGCGTCCCACAAACGTGCGGTGATGTCGGGGGACACGGGAGGGTGTGATGCCGGTCACGCCGAGCGGTCGCGTCCCGCGCGCGACGGAGCGCTGGCGTCTCGCCGGCTGGCCCAGCGGCGTCTGCCCTGAGCGAAGCCGAAGGGTCTCGCCGCTGAGGTAAAGGGGGGCGAAGCCTGTCCGGCTCCGCCCCCGAGTGACAGCTAGGAACTGCGTTTGACTACTTGTTGAAGTTCGCCTGCACCGAGGTGTCTTTGGCGATGGTCACACTGCACGTCGGCGCGGTTCCGGAGCATGCGCCACCCCAGGTTGCGAAGGTCTTGCCGGCCGGAGGGGTGGCCGTGAGAGTCACGGTCGTTCCCTGGGTGAACTTGGCGGAGCAGTTGCCGCCGCAGTCGATCACACGGTCGTTCCCCGACGGCGTACCGCTTATGGTTCCCGGATTGCTGCGGCCGACCGAAAGCGTGAACTGCGGCAGGAACCCCGCCCCTACTTGCGTGGCGCCGTTCACGGTAACCGTACAGGTCAGACCGGTGCCGCTGCACGCACCGCTCCAGCCGGTGAATACGAGGCCTCCCGGATTGGCGAGCAGCGACAGGACGGTGCCGGCCGGCGCGAACATGGCGCAGGTACCTCCACAACTGATTTTGCCGCTGGCTCCACCCACCGTGCCAGCGCCGCTCTTGGTAACGACGAGAGAGTCCGCGGTCACGTTGACCGCCGAATTATGTGCGCCGATGAAATCACCCAACTCGCCGGTTGACGGGGCCGTGCAGGTCAGGTCAGCGCAGACGACCTGGTGCGTCAGCGAGTCATAGGCGCCGGTGTACTTGTAGGTTTCGTAGCGGCGGACGATGGCGCGAGTGTCAGCGGCAATGCTTCCCTGGTTTTGCGTGCGCTTCTGTTTCTGGTTGCCGTTGCTGGGCGGCGACGCCTGCAGGATGTCCCAGGCGGTCTCGAGCTGTGTCGGATCGGTCGGGATGATGGAGCTGAGGTTATCCAGATCGGCCTGCGTCACTTCGCGCGTCAACTGGTTCTTGTAGACCTTCACCCATTGTGCGTTGCCGTATTGCCCGATCACCTCGGGTGGCTCCGGGGCCTCGACCACGGCAACGACGACCGGCGCCGTGAAGGCTGCCACGGAAGCAAAGGAATAGGTCACGATCAGCGGAATAGCGACGCCCGGACTGACCGCGATCAACGAACCGGGGTTCTGCGGATCCTCGACCAGCCACCGGCCGGTAGCCACCAGCCCGGTTGCGTAGGGGTAACGCAGACCCTGGCTCAGCGCCTCACAACCGGAGTTGGCATAGCCGGCGCCTCCCATATAGCAATCCTGCCAGGAGAACGAGGGATTCCCGACGTGGTTCTGTGTGGTCTGGGTGAACTGTTGATGAGCGGAGTCGTACGGGCTGGCCCAGCGAACGTAAACGCCGGTGGCATAAGGAACGACTGTCCCGACTCCATAACGCTGTCCGAATCCGGTGTAGTAAAGATCGTTCGGCAGCGCGCCTTCGATCTGAATCTCGAAACCGTGCGCATCCTGCCCGGTTTCATTGACGACGTCGAAACTGCCAAGGACGCCGGAGATGGTGGCTGTCTGTGCATGTGTGGTGATCGGTACGAGCAACGCCAGAGAGATCGCGGCACTCACCATTGTGGCGCGCAACGCTGCAAAACCTCGATTACGACGATTGAGATACATGGTCCTATCCTCCTGGAGCCGACTTCTCTGGGACATACGATTCTGTTTGTTAATGAGGTCGCGCCATTACGCCTCACCCGAAGTCGCCTTTCTGGAGGGTGAGACAAGAGCGAGCATCCGAAGGGAACAGAAATGTGTGCGATCAGAAAGCGGCAAGACGCAAAAAAGCCCGGTCTCCCGGACCGGGCTTCTCGAACATCAAAATCACCTCGGGGCAGTTCGATCCCGGGGCCGGATCTTCCCGTCAACTATTCACTGAACAACACGTCCCACTCCTGCAGCGTAGCGGTTCCGCCAGTCACGCCTTTGCGATTACTGATCGCCAGGTTCACGTTGTGCTGCACATAGACCGTGGAGCTGGGGAACAGCGGTGCTGAGAATTGCGGGTGGTCGCTGCTGACCTCGGCGAAGTTCGGCGACGAAGTCGATGAGTTTGTGGTTAGGACCCCGAACCAGTTGGAGTACCACATCAGCGTGAACGTCGGGTCTACCAGACTTTCGTCGGCAACGACCTGTGAAGGGCTGGCTCCGGTGCTGAAAACAACGCCGGCCTGACCCGTTACGCTGGTAACGATCGATTTCGTCATGGTGTTCAACTGGCCCGTGGTGTCGGTGACCGAATAATCGATCACGAACGCAATCTCGTGCGGTCCTCCATTCGGGCTCAGCGAAAACGGTTTCGGCACGCCGGATTGAATAATCACAAACCGAAGACCGCTCTGCTGCTTGCCGGTGGCGGGGTCGATCACAATGATCCCTTGCACGTCAATGTTGCTCGCACCTGCACCGATGAAGGCCGGCCATGAGAAATTGGAAAAGACCAGATTGCCTACGGTGATGCTTTGGCCGGAAAGCTTGTCCAACGGCGTTGCCTGGCTTTGGACTGCAAATAGAGTGAGTGCGGTGGCGATCACAACGGCCATCGCCGTGCTCCGGACAGCGACGCGTTTGCTGCAGATCTCAGTAGACATGTGCCGATTCCCTTATAGTCGATTGGAGCGCGTGAGTGCGTCCTACCGCAGTTGCCCTGCTGTGGGGTGAGACACCAGCGGGCGGCCGTGCGGAACAGAAATCTGAGGCGGGCGAGTCGGGAACATCCCGGCGCGCCACGTCCGCAGCCGGCGCGGCTCGGAGGCTGCCTGAACCTTCCGCTCGCCATCGATGCTCCCTCTCACGGAAAATGTTGACCGATGACGTGAGATGTGGCTTCCGATGACCGCGCGGCACCGTAAACCGGGACCTGCGCCGGCTGGCGTGGGAGGGTGGGCATTCACGGCATCTGGCCGTAGATGTCGAGAACGGCCCCCGCAGATGCGGCAAGGGTCCGGGTGATCGAGTAGCACCCGGACCCTTGCCCGTCAGTCAGGCGTCGGGTTAAGCGCGTCAAAACCTGGTAAAACCTGGTAACGGGAATTGCCGCTTAAGGGATTTGGATCACGGAGACGTTGGTGAGCGATCCGACTGCTATGGTCTTGCCGTCGACCACCGCGACCGAGCTGCCGAGATTTTGGTTGGTTCCATTGACATTTAGCTGCTCTGTCAGATGCCAGTTATTTCCACCACCAGTGTAGACGTAGGTACTGCCGAACGCGCCCGCTGCCAGCGTGTTCCCATTCAAGGACAGATTCCAGCCAAATCCATTTCCCGCCAGTCCATTCCCCTGAAGGCGGGCCTGTTGAGTCCAGACGCCGTTGTTTTGCGCAAATACAGAAGCCGATCCCGAAGTCGGGCCGCCAACCGCGCCAACAACAACGGTGCTGGCACTCATCGCCGTGGAGAATCCGAAACCGCTGTCGGGTGAGGTAGGGGTCAGCAGGGCGCTCTGCGACCAGAGGTTGTTCAGGCGTGAGAAGATATAGGCAGCGCCCGCGCTTCCGGGCGCGCCGGTAGCGCCGATGACAACGGTATTCCCAACCAGGGAAGTGCTCCAGCCAAAACTGCTCTGATGGTCGGGTGAAACGAGTCTGCCCTGCCTATCCCAGAACCCGGTCGTTGTGTTGCGTGTATACATGTACACGGACCCACCGTTGCGCGTGAAGGGAGCGCCTACTGCAATCGTGTCCTTGCTGATTGAGACGGTCCAGCCAAAGTAGCCGAAGGCGTCAATGTTATCAGAGGCCAGCCCGAAGCCCTGCTCTGTCCAAACCCCACCGTTGTTGACGAAGACGTAGGCGTGACCAAACGATCCGTCGCCAATCGCTCCGACGACGATCGTATTGCCGTCGATTGCCACACTGGTCCCGAAGGCATCGCCTGGAAACGGAGTGGTCAGGCGCGCTTGCAGCGTCCACGTGGATTCGTTGCGTTGATAGACGTAAACGGCGCCTGGGTCTTGGTCAAAAGGAGCGCCCAGGCCGGGGGCGCCGATCACCAAAGTATTGCCACTGGCGGCCACGCTGTTGCCAAACAGCCCGTTGACGGGGGCGCCGTCGGGAGGAGCCAGAATGGTCTGCGAAGGCACTGCCGTGCCGGCGGCCGCCTCGGTTGAGGTTGCGCACAAGAATCCGGCAGAGAGTGCAAACAGTAAAGCGACTGCGGGAAGGGTGGCGAAATGACGAATCTTGGTTTTCATTGTTTTCAATCCTTTTCTTGTTAAGAAACGTTAGACAACCGGACGACGAGGTCAGCACAATCGACGGCCCCAATCGAAGTCTCCCCCGATCGAGGCAGGGGTCCGAGTGCCTTGAATGGCCCCCGGACCACCTGCAGGTCAGTTAGCCGTCAGGTTGACCCCGTTAGAACCACCTCCGCCCGGCGACAGATTCAGGATCGTGATCGTGAAGTTGTCCTTCTTTGTGAGGAGAGTCGACGAGATCGTCGCCTGGAGCTCGGTCGGTGACACGTAGGTCGTGGGAAGTGCCGCGCCGTTCCACTTGGCCACCGATGTCGTCACAAAGTTCGTCCCGTCGATCGTCAGGGTGAACGTATCGCTGAGTACCGGCACCGCGGTCGGCGACAGCGAAGAGATCTGAGGAACCGGATTCAGAAGGCTGAGCCCCTTTGCGTCTTCGGAGATCGCTCCACCGGGATTCACGACGCGCACGGCATACTTCCCTGCCAGCGAGAAGGGGATGTTCGAGACCATCTGCGTCGATGAAAGGACCGTCGCCTTCACCAGGGTGCCGTTGAGCGATACCTGTGCGCCGTCGATGAAGTTGGCGCCTGCCAGAACCATCGTGAAGGGTGTCTCCGCCGTCGCCGTCGTCGGGGTAATCGACTCCAGGTTAAGGGGCGGGGTGATCAGGAACGTGAAACTCTGCGTCGGATCGACGCCCGGAGTGTCCACGAACACGGTCGATTGACCCTGGGTGGCGACCAGCGACGCCGGAACCACTGCCGTGAGCGTGGTGCGGGACACATAGGTGGTCGCCAGCGGGATCGCGGTGCCGGCCGGAACCGGCTGCCAAACGGCTGTCGAGGTGGGATCGAACCAGGTGCCGGTCAGGACCAATGTGAACGAGGGAGTGCCTGCGCTCACCGGATTCGGGTTGATCGCGGTCAGGGTCGGGTCAGGCGCGAAGATGAAGAAACGGATCGCGTTCGAAACCTGGCCGCCGGCGTGAATGACCGTAATCGAGGCGATGCCCGGCTGCTGCAAGGCAAGCGAGACGCTGGCAATGACCTGTCCGGCCGAGACGAATGTCGTCGGAAGCTGCGTCGTTACGCCGCCGAAAGTCCAATTCACGATATCGCTGCTCCCGAACCGTGCGCCATTGACGGTGATGGTGAGTCCTGGGGTGCCGGCATCAACAGCGTTCGCACCGCCAACGCTCGACACCAGTCGCTGAATGATCGGAAGCGTGAAATTCTTTGCATTCGACACGGTCCCATCGGCTCGCGCGACCTGAACGAACACGGTTCCCGGACTGGCCACCAGGGAAGCCGGCAGTGGGGCTGTGAGCTGATTCCCCGAAACGAAGGTCGTGGCCAGCGAGGTCTGCGACCCGGCCATCGTCCAGGTGATGGTATCCCCTGCCTGGAACTTGAGCCCGTTCACAGTCAGGACGTATCCGGGGTTGAAGAAGTCGCTGGTCAGACCCGGCGCGAGGCTCTGAATCTCCGGCGTGGTATTGCCACCGCCGACGAGGATCGGGAGCGGGAAGGAGGCGATTCCGTTCGTTACGACCTCGAGGGTCGAGGGGCCGGTCTCGATGTTCAGGGGCACCGTGACGTTCGTGAAGACGGTCGCCGGACCCGTGGCAACACCCATGGTGCTGTGGTTGGATGTCCGGGAGTAGAACACGTGCCCGGTGGCGATGTTCGTGATCCGCCCGATCGGGTAGTTCGTGGCGTTCGTCAAGTCGTCGCCGTACACGCTGCCCTGGGAGAGCCCGTTGAACTGTGTGCCGCTCACGAAAAAGGTCTGGCCCGGATCGACGGAGGCTGGAGCGTGGGAGATGGCCGGCCTCCACGAGTCCTGCGGCACTCCCGCAGGCGTGTAGATTTCTGCCTCGAAGTGGGACGCGTCGGTGTAGAAGACTTGTCCGGAAGGAAGCAACAACATCCTCCCGACAAGACTTGGATTATTGATGGAGAAGAGAGGGGCGGGCACGGGATTGAGGCGAGTGCCATCGAATTCGAAGAATTGGGTCGGAAAGGTGAATTTCGGGCTTGCTCCCATGAGCACGTTCCCGTTGGGCAGCAAGACGGCCGGTCCATCCTCAATGCCCAGTTGTTGTCCAGCGCAGTTCGATCCGACGCAGATCGGGAAATCAGGTCCGGCCGTCCAGGTGCCCGTGTCGGTCAGGCCGGCGCCCGGAGTGTAGATCGCCGTATGGCCTGTCGCTCCGGTGGCGAAGACGGTCCCGTCCGGCCTGAGAACCGCAGGTCCCAGCTCCTGCGAGACGAGGTCGACCAGGCTGGCTGGAGTGTTGCCCGCGCTGATCCATCTGCTAAGCGAGGGAATGAACCGCTCCGCATGGGGAGCAGCGATTGCGTCGACCGTCAGGATCGTGCCGTCGGGGAGAAGCGTCCAGCCCTCCTCGTCATTGCGATCGACTTTTCCGACATCGCCGAATTGGTTGAGGGTCCAGGTCAGCGTCACCGGATCGAGGATCGCACTGCCCGACAAAAGCGGGTTGGCCATCATCAGCCGGCCGTCGGGCAGCACCGTGCATTGCGCGTCGCCGATGGCGAACCAATTAGGCGGTGCCGCGAGGGAAGTCCAGACGTTGAGGGTGGGATCGTAGATCGCCCCCTTGCCCGAAAATGCGAGGAGGCCAAAGTTGTATTCGCCACCCATCACAAAGACTCGGCCGTCGGCGAGCAAGGCGGAGGCGAAGTAGGTCGGGGCATACCCTGCGGGCAGGCTGGCGATCTGCTTCCACGTGCCGTTGACGTAGTCGCCGTGAATGTCAGGGGTGAGTTTCCACCAATCAGAGGTGAGCTCGTTCTGAACCATCACCGAGCCGTCCGTCAATAGCAGCGGAGCCCCCGGTCTGAACGGACCTCGAGTCGCGAGCGGCTGCCAGCTCTGCGCCAAGGCCGTCGCAACCGAAATAAGACTGAATGCGGCGGCGATCAGAACCGCGATCACTCCTCGCCGCGCTACACCGCGTTTGTTGCAGATCTCTATAGCCATGTGTCGATCCCCTCTGGTTCAGCAGTTGTCCTGCTGTGGGGGTGAGACACGAGCGCGCAGCCGTTGGGAACAGAAATCTTAGGTGAACAAAGAAGACCTGGGCGGCTTCTGGCCGCCCAGGTCTTCGCTTTCTACTTCTGTCTGCTTACTTCTGAGCGACGGCGCCCGAGGCGGTGCCGTTGAAACTGCTGGTCAGGAGCAGCGTCGTGACCGGGGAAACGGTGCCCTGGAAGGCGTATTTCGCTCCACCAGCGCTCAGTCCCGTGTTCGTCATCGTTCCGATCAAACGGCCCGTTGCGGCGTTGTACAGGGTGAGCACCGCGGTGGGGACTGTACTCGTCGCCTCAACCTTCAGGCTCAGGTTCTTGACCACCAGTTCCGCTTTGGTGACCTTCGCAGCATCCACCGTCTTCGGTATGGTGACGGTGCTATTCAGGGTCACGCCGTTAAAGCTGGCCGTGAATGTAATCGGTGTGTCCACTGCTACGAGCGGGTAAGGAATAGTCACACCGACGTTGTTCGGCACGAAGAAACCCGGTACGGTGAGAGCGGGTATGGTGACGCTCGCCGGTACCGCAGCGATCGCCGGATTGCTGCTTGAGAGGGCGATGACCGCGGGTGAGAAGTTCGTGCGATTTAAGTTGACGAAGAGCTGTATGGGTAAGGGATTCCCGGGAGTCCCCGCGAAAAAAGCCGCGAAATTCAGGGGCACCGCCGGAACGGCCGTAACATTCTGCTGCAGCGTAACCCCGTTGTACGTAGCCGTCGCGGTCACAGCCGTAGGCGCATCCACTTGGGCGTCGCCAACGGGAAAGCTCGTTAGTGTTGCGCCCTGGGGCATCGTAATCGTGGGCGGCAGCGGGAGCGCAGCAGCATTGCTGGTGGTCAGCGTTACCGGCACGCCGTCTGCCGGTGCAAAGCCGGGGTGTTGAATACCATCCGCGTCAATGGTATGGGCAAGACTCACCGAGCCGAAGCCCGGATGCGAAACGTCGAATCCAAGCAGGGTTACCGGAATGGGCATTACCGGCGTGGCAGCGGGCACCAACGTGAACGTCATGGCAATGCCATCAAAGGAAATGGGGAGCCCCCCCGTTGCAGCGTTATTGGCGATCGCAAAGCTGTGATTGTCAGTTAAGAAGCCAAAAAAGTTTTCCAGACCGAGGCTCGCGCGGTTCCCGCCCGGTAAAGGACTGGCACAATCAATGGGATTGCCACTAGGAGCAATGAGGACACGATTGCCACTAGCGTCAAAGACGGAACCTCCCACGCACCTTACGGAATAGAGCACTCCAACCCTATTGACCGCCAACACCGCTGTCCCATCAGGAAGGAAATTGAAGCCGCGGGCGTAGTCATAGATGAGCGTACCTGCAGTCCCGGGGAAGAATTGTGGAATCTCGACGACGGATGGTGCGGGCGCCCGGTAGGTGAGAACGTTGAACCCTCCGTCTGTCGCCGGCCCGAAGTGCTGGTTGACGGAACTCAGCAAGAGCGCAGGATTGGTGACCGTAACGTCGTAAGCGATCGACTGCATGTACCCGGTCGTGATCGGGCTCGGTGCGCCTGTGGCGGGGTCGATCGGCGTGAAAACCAGCGAGACACTGCCGTCCGCATTGACCACCGCGCTGGCCTCAATGTTGCCGAGGCCGTCCAGCGGAGGGGCGATGCCTACCGTGGCCGGAACCTGCGCGAAGTTACTAAAGGTCACATCGCCCGCAACCAGCGTACCGCCAGTGACGATCAATTGTCCGACGGGAACCAGCGCTGTTTGCGCCGATGCCGCGAGAGCGAAAAAGGCGGTAGCCAACGCCAGAGTCGAGCCGAGAAACTTCCTTCTCATGATGATTTCCTCATTCCTTTTGTTCGATGCGAGCGCATCAGTGCGCAGCAGCAGCAGCAGGTGTCTGCTGTGGAGTGAGACAAGGGACCGTGGTCATCGGGAACAGAATTCTTAACGGAGAGCGGGCGTCTCGCCTGCTCCCGCCGTGGCGACTCGCCCGGCGGTGGGTCCCGCCAACAGCAGGGTTGAACCTGAAAACGCGGATGGAGACATCGCCGCATTTGACCCAACAGTTACGTGCGACTTCGTCCCCACCGCCGGGCGAGACGCCCGTCGGGAGCAGGCGCGGACGCCCGCTCTCCGTTCAAAGCCCGAATGGGGAATGGCGGACGGAGAGCTGTTCTACTTGCCAACTACCGTGATGACGACGTCATCGGCCGGCGCATCTCAGTGTCCCGGCGTCGAACGTCACCGTTGCGTTTATCTTCGGAACGTTCACCTCGCGATGATGGGATCCGCCGTTCCGGCGTTCTGATCCGCGGCGATGCCCATCACCTGAATCGGCGCGCTGCTGGTTATGCGGATGGCACTGCCGTTGGGCGGGAGCGGGCCGAACAGCTCGCTCAGCTCGCGAACGAGAAATGTGCTCGGATCGATATTCGCCGCGGTCACGGCGATGGCATTGCCACCGGCATCGACCAGTTCGATCATCGCATAGGCTCCGGCGGAATCGATGTTCTGCAATGCCACGCCGTATGTGAACCCTGTTTTCGGAGCCGGAAGGGTGATCATCGCCGTCATGGCGGCCTTCGGCGGGAAGAGCGGCACGGCGTACTGCATCACGGGATCGGCGCTCAGGGACATCGCGTGCGTACGCTGATACGAGTAATACGTGTCCTGAGTGCCGTCGGGGTTTTTGGCGATGACGGTCATACCGTGCATCGTCGCGGTCTGAGCGAGGACGACATCGATCCGGGTCGGGCTGACGTAGCGGACCTGCGAAATTTTGGCTTCGGCGAAGCGGATGTTGGTGTTGGGAACGAAATTGGTTCCGGTAATGGTCACAATGCCGCCGGCTGGAACCACGGTACTTCCAGGCGAGACATCGCCAATGGCAACGCCTTTGTTCACGGTGAGCTGCCCCGCTCTCGCTTCCATGGGATAGGCGTTGCCCGAGGAATCGAGAAACTGAAACGCCGCCGCGTCGATCGGCAGTACGAACTTCGCGCCGATCGGAGCGGTTGCCGGAACGCGGCCCGCGATGGTGAGGATTGGATAGTCGATGTTCATGCCGAAACTCGAAGACGGCGAGAGTACCGACAGCGCCACGTTCGTCCCCCGTTCCAGAGCCACGCCGAACGTATCTCCCCCCGGAGCGATGATGGCGATTCCGAAAACGCTGTCGAAGGCAGAAAAGCTGAGAGAGCCTCCGCCGGTCAGGATCGGCTTCGGCTCGGTCACGGAAATCTTCACCTGGGTCGTGGCACCGGGAGGTGCCGTTTCGTTGCTCACGCTAAGCGAGACACCGGGAAATCCCTTGACTACTCCACCGCCACCGGACGCATGAATGATTCCGGGCACTGACGAGAGCAACAACGCAATCCTTACAACGGAACGGGCACCTCTAAACATGGTCACAACTCCTCATCACTTGACGGCGACACGAAACTTCTGCGTGCCGGATTCAGCCAGCACGGTTGCCTCTCGGCGCGCCGTCACTTCCCACAAAATGGTCTTGCCTGGTACGAATTGCGCCCGGACGGCGGGCGGTACATCGACGCGCGTCTCGCCCGTCGAAACGCGCCAGAGAAGCGCGCGATCGACTTCGACGACGCGAACGTCGTAACTGACCGCGCTCGGAATACCTGTCCATTCGAGACGGACCGGCGCTGCGGCGACGTCGCCGCTGGGGGCGATCACCTTGATCCCCGCGGATCGGTACACCAAATCATGTGCGGCCGAGACATCCATGGTCGGCTGGCGATTATTGAGGAGGTAGGCAATCCCGAGTATGACGAAAATCACACTCGCCGCGAAAAGCATGCGTGGCATGCCGGACTTCCGCGATGACATCGGCACGACCGCGGGCTCGCCGGCGCGGCGGTGAGCAATCTCATCGACGATCCACCGGACGTCGGCTGCCTCCCGCGGGGTGGTTGCGTCGTCGTTGAAACTCTTCCAGAGCTCCATCTCCGCATGGCATCGGCCGCAGGAGGCGATGTGCGCGCGTTCCTCGGACATCAGGATCTCGCCGAAGCGCTCGATGGCCACGCAGTCCCCGAGGGGGCGAAGCACCCGTTTCCACTGATCGCGTGGCTGGCTCACAGGCGTTCTCCTCTGGCGCTGAGACGCTGCACGGCGCGCGCGATCTTTCGCTTGGCGCTGACGATGTACGCCTTCGCGCCGCTGGCGTTGTCGAAGTGGAGCAGACGGGTGATGGCGTCGAGCGGCATGTCGTCACCGTAATGAAGCGTGAACACGGTCCGCTCCGTTTCGTCCAGGGTGTTGCTCAGAAATTGGTGCAAGTTCCGCGAGCGGCTCTTGTACGCGGCAATGTCCTCCGGTCCCGGCGCCAGATCCGGCAGGTCGATCAGCACCTCCTCGTCGTCGGTCGCCCGCGGCGGGCTGGACTTCATTCGATTGATCGACTCGTTCCGGGCGATGCTGTACAGCCAGGTTCCGAACTGCGACGCTCCCTGAAAGGAGTCGAGATGGCGGTGTGCTTTCAGAAATACGTCCTGAGCCAGGTCCGCCGCCGACTCGCGGTCTCCGGTAAAGCGGTAGCACCACCGGGCCACCCGCTCGTAGTAACGCGCAAAAAGCTCGTCGGCCAGGGCACCGCGCGCTTCGGGTGCCGCGCTTCGATACGTCTCCACTAGCTCCTCGTCGGAGAGTGTGGGTTCGATCGAAGTAGTTGTCGTAATCAGTGGATTTCATTCTTCTGCCTCTCTTTATCTGAGACACGTGATGCAGCTCACATGGAACAGAAACTTGATCCGGGTCATGATCGTCCGCATGAGAACGGTGCTGCTCGCGGCGATCCTGGCCCTTCCGATGTTGCCTGCCGCGGCCCAGCCCCCGTCGAAAGCGGCGGTTCTGGAAGCGCGAGCCAAGGCGGAAACCGACGCCGGCCAGTACCCGGCAGCGATCCGGGACGCGAATGCCGCGGCCGCGATTCACGCAGCGAACGGCGACAAGCGAAGCGAGGGACGAGCCCTCAATCTGACGGGCCTGGCCGAGGTCTATGCCGGCGACTATCGCGCGGCGACGGCCATCTTCACGGGCGCCCTCGCCCTGGCTGCAACCGCCCGTGACGACGAGGAACGCGCCGAAGTGCTCTCGAATCTGGGGAGCGTCGATTTCTTTCTCGGACGCTACGCCGACGCGTCCGCGAACTATGACGCCGCGTTGGCGATCGCCGATGCACATCGCGGCGACCACTGGGCACCGCGGCGGCGGCGCATCCTCCTCGTCAACAAAGCCACCCTCGATCAGCGGCTCGGCCGTGATCAGGAAGCACTGCAGTGGTATCGACAGGCGCAGGCGGCGGGCCCCGACCTCCGGCCGCGAGAACAGGCCCAGATCCTGGTGAACCTCGGCGTTCTCTACCGGCATCTCGGCGACCCGGTCAAAGCGCTGCAACAGTACGACGCGGCGCTGGCGCTCTTCGCCCGCGAGCATCAGCTCGATTCCGAGCTCTCCGTGATGAAGAACCGCGGAATCGTTCTGGCCCTCGACCTCGGGCAGCTCGAGGCCGCCCGCGCGAATTTTTCCGAGGTGCTCGACCGGGCCACCAAGGCGAACAGCAGGCGCGAGATGTTACAGGCCCATCTTTATCGCGGCGAAACGGAGCTGCGGCTCGGCCAACTCGATCCGGCCGGAGTCGATTTCGCCAGCGGCCTCGAGATAGCGCGCGCGCTGCGGACCTCGGAGGAAGAGTGGAAAGCGCTGTACGGACTGGGGCGAACGGAGCTCCGCCGGGGAAACGTCGCCGCGGCCAGGCAGCACCTCGAGCACGCCGTGCAGGTGGTCGAGAGCATCCGCGAAGCCATCCGCGTCCCTACGCTGAAGTCCGACTTCTTCAACGATAAGCGGGATGTCTACGACGCCCTGATCAGCGTCGAGCTTCCGGCCGGCGACCCGGGGCGGCTCTTCGCATTGATCGAGCGCAGTCACTCGCGCGCCTGGCGGGAGCGCCTGGGACTCACGGGGGATGTGGCCCTCCGCGCCGTCCAACGAGTCCTGCCGGAGAGCGTGATCCTGCTGGATATCTGGAGCTCCTCGTGGGGATCGGCCATCGTCACGGTGACGCGCGATGGCGCGCAGGTAAACCGCATCGAAGTCTCCGATCCCGCCATTCGCGGTCTCGTCGATGCGCTTTCCGCCGGTCCTCGTTCCGGCTGGCGGGCCTCCGCCAATACGTTGTCCGCGGCGATGTTCCCCCGAGGACTCCCCGCCGGCACCGGACATGTGATCGTCGTCCCTGACGGAGCGCTGACACTCATCCCCTTCGAGCTGATGCCGATCGATGGACGGCTGATGATCGAGCGGGCGGCGGTCAGCTATACCCCGACCGCGGCCATGCTCCTTCGCAACCCGCCCGCGCGGCGCCTGGCCTGGCCGCCATGGACGCCCGAATTTCGAGGCTTCGGCGATCCGCATTTCGCCTCGGCGTCGCTC
>JADGNY010000115.1 GCA_017883235.1 Thermoanaerobaculia bacterium
GCATCGACCGACGTCCCCTCCCGCCGCGCCAGAGCCCGCAGCACGTCCCGCTGATACCGCGGGACCCTCGCTCGTAATTCCACCAGCCGGATCGCCTCCGGCAGCACCGACGGGGCATCCTTCCCGAGCGCATCTTCGATGACGGCCTGCTCCCATTTCTGCATCGCCACCGCCACCAGCTCCTCCCGCGTCATCCGCTCCCCGAGCGCCGTCCAAACCGCTACAATCGCTCCATCCTCGATCTCCCGTTTCAGCTCCTTGAGCGTGAACCCAAGCAGATCCGCCGCCGTCATGAGGGCGAAGTTGGGGCGGGGAGAGAGGAAGATGTGACGGATGCGGGAGCGGGTGGATTCGTCCATGGTTCGCGTCTCCTGAATTGATATAAAAGTATCAGTCCGATGAACGCATTTGTCAATAGGCGGTGTCGAGAATGAGCAGATCTTCCGCAGCGGTCGCAGAACTGTTCGGGACGCGACTCCGAGAGCTCCGGCACGCTGCTGGTCTTACGCAGGAAGCGCTCGCGGAGCGCGCTGGCCTACCTCACACGCACATTAGCGCGATGGAAAGAGGCATCAAGCTACCGAACCTTATGACATTGCTTCGGTTGGCGGTCGCGCTCGAATGCAAGGTGGCAAAGCTCGTAGGCGTCTTCGACAAGACCAGTCTCTCGTCGATCCTTCCGAAATGACGAGGAGAACCACATGAAACTGGACGGACCGCTTTGTGGTGTGGCCGGCGAATACTTCGTCGCTGACGAGCTGTCACGTCGCGGTTATCTCGCTTCGATCACCGTGCGGAACAGCCGGGGCGTCGACATCCTCGCTACAAACCGCGACGCGACAAAGTCCGTCGCAATTCAGGTCAAGACGAACCAACGCGGCGCCGCCGAATGGGTTCTCAATGAGAAGGTGGGGACCTCAGTCGGAGACGACTCCTTGCCCGAGAGTCTCTTTTTCGTCTTCGTGAATCTGCCCCCAAATGGAGATCCGCCCAGCTACCATGTCGTCGCCCGCCGCGATGTCGCCCGCCTTGCGAAGGAAGGGCACGAGAGATGGCTGGCGACTCCCGGGCGTGGTGGTAAACGTCAGGCAAATAACCCGATCCGCAGTTCAAGGACACAGAGGGACATTACCGCGATCGATGGGACCTGCTCGGACTAGACTGATCGACAGCTATGCAACGCTGGTCGGAGAGTACGACGTGCCGTTCTCCTTCTTCTGCTTCACCAATGAGATCCCGCGATATGACAAGGCTGAGGCGACCTCTAGCCGTAGTGAGGCGGTCGGATCTCTGGAGTGGGCCTACGTCAGCTCCAGCAGGAAGTTAGCCGGTGTGAATTGGCGCACCATGGACGCCGCTTCAAAACAAGTCAGCGCCCAATTTATCGGACAGTTACACGTCTCATTAATCGGGGGGAGACACCTGCTGGCAAGTAAAGACGTTGCTTGTCAACGTTCCTGATGTTGCCACGATCTTAGTGCCAAACGGAACGATCAGGTTGATTTCGCCGTTCGAGTCACTCGTGCCGGACTTGAAAAGAACGCTGCTCTCGGTAGGTGGGACGGGCGGGGCCTTGAAAAACTTCACGGCATAGCCGGAATACGAACGGTTTCCGTTGTGGACCCACGCGGTCATGGGGCAACCTCCAGGCCTGATGAGGTTCCCACTTGACAAGTTGATAGCATTTGCAGGGGGCGTGGCATTTGCAGGGGGCGCGGCATTTGCAGGAGGCCCGGCATTTGCAGGAGGCCCGGCGTGAGCGTAGCTCAGACTGGTGAAGGCAGCCAGCAAAACCACACCCAGTGTTAAAGTCAGCCGCGTGTTCGTCATGATTCAGCTCCTTTTTGCTTAAACAAGGGATCGGAGCACGTACTGGCCGCAGACACATGTGCGTAAATTTGCGGTTACGTGTTTCCGCCGCTATCGTCTATACGCAAGTTATACGCCTTTCATCAACTATGTCAAATAGTGACGTCACGGGCTTTCCCCCACACAGTCTGGAGCACCAAATAACCAACGCCAGGACGGCGCCCTCACGCTAAGTTGATCTTCCAGATACGACCCCTGCTTTCACGGGCGCTTCCGGCGTCGACGCGGCGCGGCGGTGTAGTCAGGGTATAGCCGCCGGAGTCGATTCGGGAACGCGTCAGCGGGGAAGGAGTAAACGGCCGCACCGTGTCGGAGACCAGCATCACCGCGAGCCGTGAATCCGGCAGCGGAGCGCTGTACCACCAGCCATCCTCGGCGGCCTCGATGAGTGTGGTGGCGTCGCAGTGGCCGCCGTCGAGGAAGGCTACTGCGGCCATGAGTCGGTCGTGGATCACGCGGCGGGCGCCGAGGAGGCGGGCGAGCCAGGAGGCGCGTCCGGTGGCGTCGATGAGGAAGGCGCAGTCAATCGCCGAGCCGTCGTCGAGCTGCAGGCGCAGTTGCGGTTGTCGCGGGTTACCGAGGTGACGCGGGTGTTGGTGCGGCGGGTTGCGCCGGCGGCGACGGCGCGGGCGATGAGGACGCGCTCGAAGCGGCCTGCGATTTCACGCACGCTGGCGACACCGGTTCTGACGGTTCCGATTCTCGCAAGGTCGCTCAAGGTAGGACTTTGTCGCTGTGCGTCACTCCTAGAGTAAGCACTCACGAGTAGCCCGAAACACACGCAACGGGGCGTGCGCTCCGCTGCAGCCGTCAACAGGAGGGCTGACGATGGATCGGTTCATTCTACCCATCAGCTTTTTGGTCTTCGCGACGATCGCAATCGTACTTGCGCAACAGTTGCTCGTGATCAAGCGCGAACACGACGTGGAGAGTAATGCGCGGGCTGGGTGGGACGTGTGGGTCGCGACGCTGATCCTCGGCATCTTTGCCGCGATCGCTCTCGGTGTGAGCATCAGTCTCGCCTGCCGAAATCCCGACACGAGTCCAGGACCGACGAACTCGCGTGCGCCTTCGACGGCAGGAGCTACTGGCGCAACAGGAATGACCGGCACCGCAGTAGCGAGGGGTGCAAGAGGAGTGACCGGTGCGACATCCAAGCAGTGAGGCCGACGCCCGCCGCATGCTCCGTCGCATCGGGTGCCGCCGCCGGTTGTGGGCTCGAACCCGAACCGCATGGTTGGGCGGCAGCATCATCGCGCTCCTGCTGTTCATCACTGCGCTCGCGCGATACCGCGGGCCAACTGACAAGTTCGAGTTTGGCGCGACCGTCACGTTCGCCGTCGGCCTCTTCGCGATTATCCAGTGGCGCGCGGCCTTGCAGCAGAAGGCAGCCGAGGATTACCAAGCAGGCATACAGGGTACGAGTAAGGATAAGAGCGAGCAGTGGTACGCGCTCCAGACGCTATTGACCAAGCACTACGCGGTGCCTGGCGGTGGCCGAATCACTGAACGTGGGGATAGCGACAAGCTGACGTTCCAGCAGACCGCGTACGTCTACCAAGCCTTAGACAACCTCGAGTTCGCCCTGGAAAAATACGAGCTGGGCTTCACGCCTGCGTATAACGCGATGCGGGAAGTCCTCACCTTTCACAGCAAGTGCGAGTGCGAACCCTTTGCCGCGCGCGCAGAGTTTTGTCTCGCCGCAGCCTACTACTCACCGCTCGTCCGTCGCGCGTACACGGCCATCATGCGGGACGTCCATGCTTCCGCGGCCACGACACCCGACACCCGGGAAGTTGAGCCCGTATCTGGAAAATCAACCTAGCGGCGCCGCAGTTCAGGTTAAGCCAACTTGTCCCCGACAGTTACCCGTGTCGATCAGCGACGCCCCCGATCCCGGGCCTCGAGCGCTTCGGCGGTGGAGATGGGCTTGCGGCGCTCGGCCCTGCGGAGCAATCTCGAAAACGCCCTGCGACCTGCGGGGTCGTCGATGGGGCGGTGCTCACGGTGTGCCTCCGCAAGAGCGGCTCGGCGAACAAAGGAGCAACGTGTCTCGCCCGCTCTGCGTGCAGCGGCGTCAATGACCAGGCCGGCCAAATCTGGGGTCAGGTCTAAAGTCTAAAGTGGCGAAAGCTAGGTGGGTGTCGGTCGGCCTGGAGCGGCGCTTTAGACTTTAGACCTGACCCCACGAGATTGACCCACACTCGGCATGCTCCTTCGCCTTGCCGAAGCTCTCGAATGTAGGGTCGCGGAGCTCGTCGACGTGTTCGACCGCGGTCCGCGGGTGTCGCCGAAGTCTCGGAAGGACTGAGGTTCAGTTCCGCGAGGTCAGACGGCGAGAGCTTTCCAAGCCACGAGCCAACCCTTGGATCCATTCTCCCGAGGATGTCGGCCCGAAGGACTTTGCGAATAACTCTTCCTCGGGCGATTGCCCCGAGCGGAACATCGAGGGTCCGACACTCTACATTCTCCTCGCGCGCCGGAGCGCCGTTCATCCCTCGTCAAGCATCTCGTGTATGCGTGTGGCTACTCTGCCAACGCCAGCCCCGGGAAACCAGGTCAATCGTCCGTCAAAGAATGCGAGGGGTGGTCAATTGAGGTTAGGAAATGCGCCAGCCCGTCCCTCATATAGATGGGAGGATGCCCAATGAGACGAATTCTGTTCGTGCTAATAACCACTCTTCTCGCGTTTGTATCCCAGGCTTCTGCGACCGTTACTGTGGTGTATGACCACGCCGCACAGAAGTTAACATGCCCTTCAGCTTCAACGGTCGACGGCGCTTGCATCGTGGACTTGCGCGACGGCGAAGTACTCGTCCTGCAGGTAAAGAACTCCGTGTACGGCCTGTTTGACATGACTGTCAACAAGACCGATCAGGCTCCAGAGGTGGCGCCCTCGGCATTCGCCGCTGCGGCCGGGTTCAATCCCCAGCCCCAGCCACAGCCGCAGCCGCCGACGCCGACGCCCGGCCACCTCCTCCTTCCACCACCACCGCCTCCACCGTTGCCCAAACCCATAACGATTGCATACCAGGCATTCGTCGACGCGCTTACGCAGTTAGAGCATGATCTCATTTCGAACATTTCCAACTATCCAACGGATATCAAAGCCGTGCGTACCACAAGGACAGTCCTTTTATCGGCCCTTCCGCCAATGGCGGACGACGCGCTAGCCGTTGCCAAAGCCATTAGAACTGGCCTAAGCGCCGAGGGATCGTCCGTATCCATCTCTGAGGCCGACCTCTCGGACCTATGGAGCAAAGTGAGCAAGTTCCTCAAAACTGCTCCGTCCGAGCTTTCGGACCTTTCCCCGCAGGTGTTCCGATATGCCGATCGTGATTTCGATCTTGCAATTGATCTAAAGCCAACATACGACCTTTTCGCGACACCAACGCGCCGTCTAATCGTGGTCGCGCAACTCGCACACGCATGGACAATTCGCACCACGACGGGCATTGCACTGTCAGGCCTTTATGACGATCACTACACGAAACGCACCGTCATTGATACGGCCGCGGTCGGTACGACGCCAGCGGTTACGCATCAAGAAGTTGTCCGGGAGCATCGCGACGCCGCCTATCCGGAAGCGACAATGTTTCTTCACATCGCTACGCCCGGCAGTAGGAACGCTCTGGCGTTAGGGGCCGGAATTGCTACAGGGGCGAGCGCGCGACTGTACGTTGGTTACTCGATAAAGCTCGGCCAGGCTGCAGCGTTTTCCGTTGGGATCGCTGGCGGAAATGTAAAGCGCCTGTCGAAGGGCATCGATCCGAAGAACCCAGGCAGCGCTGACCCGGAACAGTCGCGTCACGACGTTTTCCAATTCGCGCCATTTATATGCCTTTCAGTTCGCGTCGGTTCCCAACCGCCACAATGAGAATCGACGGAAAATGGTGGTTAGCAGTGAAGAGGAGGTAGTATGCCGAGGCAAATTCAACGCTATGGGTGGATTCCCGACTTGCCGGACGCGCGCGACCATCTCTTCGCCGCGCCAGCAGCAGTCATGATTGCGCTACCGCCGCGTATTGATCTGCGCGATCAGTGTCCGCCTGTCTACGACCAAGGGCAACTGGGTTCCTGTACCGCGAACGCGATCGCGGCTGCTTTGCAGTTTGACCAGAAGAAACAGCATATTCGCGAGTTTGTGCCGTCACGCCTGTTCATCTATTACAACGAACGCGTCATCGAAGGGACTGTCGGTTCCGATAGCGGAGCCATGCTCCGCGACGGCATTAAGTCGGTCAACAATAGTGGCGCCTGCTCCGAGGACAAGTGGGCGTACGATATTGCGCGGTTCATAGAACCACCTCCCGACGATGTACGCGCTGCCGCACTGGAGAATCGCGCGGTCGCTTATCAGAGTCTGCCACAGATTCCCGGCCAGCTAAAGGGATGCCTTGCGAGTGGTTACCCCTTCGTGTTCGGCTTCTCCGTGTACGCCAGTTTTGAATCCCCAGAGGTTGCGCAAAGCGGCAACGTTCCCATGCCTGCATCGACGGAGGCTCAACTGGGCGGGCATGCCGTCTTAGCGGTGGGTTACGATGATACCAGCCAAACCTTTCTCGTCCGGAATTCGTGGGGCCCTGCGTGGGGCATGTCAGGTTACTTTACCATGCCGTATGCTTATCTAGTCGATCATACGCTCGCAACTGACTTCTGGACGATACGACAAGTTGTGGGGGCACCGGCTGTCGGCCTCCCCGAGCAAGGCGGCAAAGGCGCGTAACCGATTGGTTCGCAGTTGCACCGGACACTCGAACCTTCGCTGGCCCGGGCCGCGTGCCTGGGCAAGCGATTATTGCTGCACGGCTCGTCGGCGGAGGACGGTCGTCTCAAGATTTGCGCGCGCGTGACCCGCTTCGATGTTCCGCTAAACACGATGCACATGATGTTCAGGAGCAAAAAATGAGCAAGCACTTGATCGCAGCACGCCTAGACCGTCTTCTTCTGGAAGGCGAAAGACTCCGGCGGGCAAATCTGGCGCCTAGTTCGAACCTCGACGAACTTGCCATTTGGTTCGCAACCGCTATCGATACTATCACGTTGTTTCTTCCTGGTAATTCCGAACTGCTCGCCGTGCTCTCGAAGCTTCAGAAGGCTCACGCCGACAGCGATGCTGTTGAGCTTCCTGCGGAAGCGCTAACTATCATTCGAATTGCTTCAGAAGTTAATCGTATCCGCCGAAGTGATGACGTGAACGAAGACCTCCGTCACGATATCCAGATGTTTATTGTGGACACGTATCGCAAATCTTGGTTGTTCTATGTACCGATCGTTTTACTCCTAGTCGCGTTCGGCTTTGCAGTTAAAGGCGTGTTTGAGGTCAGAGATTTGAAGATCAATACGCGAGAGGAGGCGGCGGCCGCACTCGAGCGCGCGAAGCAGAGCATCGATCAGCAACAGCGCTCGGCGGAAAGCACGATAGCGATGGTTGGCGCAAAGGCCAAACTTGCCGCGGACGACGCGAAGTTGGAAGTGGAACGGAGACTCGAACATGAATTACAAAGCTACGTTGCGGATCAACGACAGCGAATTCACGATGCGGCCGATAAGCAAATCGAGATCGTAAAGCGTGAACGCGCCCCGAACCTCGAAACTGCGTTGGGAGCGTCACAAGCGCGGGTTGATTCTCTTCAGGCGCAGCTAAAACAGATCGATCAACGGGTCCAAAGCGTAGCATCCAGTTCCGACGAACTTCATCGCGCATTCAAAACGATCGATAACTCTGTCAAAGGTAACACTCTCGATCGCGTTAGTGTCTTCTTAAATAGGTCGAGGCAGTTTGTCGCTGCGGAGTTTATAGTTGCTGGGCTGGTGTTGCTGTTAGCGATAGTATTATTGATCTATGCTTGGAGAAAGGGTTGATGAATTGCAGCAGACTTAGGGAGATAGTTTAGCCGGCGCGATATCGCGAAGCATGCTTATTCGTTCGCTAGCGCTTCACTAAATGTGAGACAGCAAGATCTCGTGAGAGATAATGGGGTCAGAGAGTCGTCACGTGTCTGCAGGGATAACGGATGCGTTCTTGAGCGCCGCCCTCGCGAACGAGTGACCCCGGAGACTGTATGCCGCTCGTGCCTTCGCGTGGGATCGATGTTCACGCGAAGACGCGAAGACGCGAAGCGCAGATATCCACTCTCAGCCGGTTGAGTGGGAAGCCACCGCCCTCCTTCCCCGCCAGAACGGCGCCTCCCCCCACCGCCCCTCCCCCGCGTAGCACGCTTGGCGCATGCGCGCGTACGCGCGCCAGGTGGTGTCGACGAATGACTGGTAGTCCGGCAGCGACGTCTCGCCGGTCGCCAGGCCGGTGGAGAGCGCGGTCAGCAGGCCGTGCGAGGAGATCGGATCGAAGGACATGGCGGCGTCGCCAATGGCAAGCCAGCCGTCGCCGCAGGCGCGGTCGAGGCGGGCGCTTCCGGCGTCGACGCGGCGCGGCTGCGCGGTCAGGGCATAGCCGCCGGAGTCGATGCGGGAACGCGTCAGCGGCGAAGGAGTAAACGGCCGCGGCGTGTCGGAGACCAGCATCACCGCAAGCCGCGAATCCGGCAGCGGGGCGCTGTACCACCAGCCATCCTCGGCGGCCTCGATCAGCGTGGTGGCGTCGCAGTGGCCGCCGTCGAGGAAGGCTACCGTGGCGATGAGGCGGTCGTGGACCACGCGGCGCGCGCCGAGGAGGCGGGCGAGCCAGGAGGCGCGGCCGGTGGCGTCGATGAGGAAGGCGCAGTCAATCGCCGAGCCGTCGTCGAGCTGCAGGCGCCAGTTGCGGTTGTCGCGGGTGACCGAGGTGACGCGGGTGTTGGTGCGGCGGGTTGTGCCGGCGGCGACGGCGCGGGCGATGAGTGCGCGCTCGAAGCGGCGGCGGTCGAGGTGCCAGCCGTTGCCATACGGCGAGAAGAGGAAGGGCATGTCGTCGACGGCGTCGCTGCCCCAGGAGGAGCGGTTGCCGGTAGAGGGGAGATGATCGTCGGGGGAGATGCCGAGTGACTCTAAGAGTGGCCGCGCCGAGGGGGGGAGCGACTCGCCGGGCTTCTCGCCGCGGTCGTCGCCGCGCTCGATGATCGTCGAGGCGATGCCGCGCCGGGCCAGCGACAGCGCTGCCGCCGACGCGGCCGGCCCCCCTCCGACGATGGCCACAGGCGTCCGCATCAGCGGAACTTCCTCGGATTTGGCAGGTTGCGCGGCCGCACGCCGCCGTCGACCGGCCGCTCCGTGACCCGCGACTCGTCCGCCGCCACCATCGCCACCGCCGTCTTCTGCTTCCGCTTCTTCTCGATGGTCACGCCGCGCTCGACGTGCATGACCGGCGGGAAGTCTTTGTGGTACGGATCCTTCTTGTCCGTCGTGCCGGGCATCTGTGTGACCACGCCGACGCCGTTCCACTCCTTCACGAATTCGTTGATCACCGACTTGTAGTCTTCGCGCGGCGCCAGGAAGCGCAGCCAGTACTCGCGGTTGTCGAACTGGAAGGCGTCGAACCGTTCCGAGTACGTCTTCTTCACGTCCATCACCGTGGCGTATTGCTCCTCGGTGAAGACGCTGTTCGGCACGCGCACCGGCCAGAATGTGGGAAGGAAGACGCCCTCCTGCCAGCCGATGTAGGCGAAGAGACAGCTCGACGTGTCGGTCTGCCACGGCACGGCCATCCAGCGGCTCACGTCGCCGGGCCCGCTGCCGTCGAGCGGCCCGCCGGGCGACAGCGCCACCGCGGAGTCGAGCCTCTCGCCGTAGTCCCTGGCCGGCCCTTTCCGCAACTTGAGGCGGAAGGGCTGCTCGTACATGATCGGTTGCCGCATCGGCCAGGTCATCTCACAGCCGGGGTGAAACGGGCCGCCGATGGTGTTGTCGAGTGCGGCGACGTCGAGCGCGTGCGGCTGCGCGGCCAGCGGGATGTCGTCGAATTTCGCCGGCGGCTCGGCTTTCGGATTGTAGTCGGCGATGAAGTCGCCCTCCGCCCACTGGCGCAGCATGTCGTACTGCAAGCTGGTGATGGCGTACCACTCGCGCGGATCGATGGCTGGAAGGTTGACGCTGTCGCCGTACACAGGGGGGATGAGGCCGGGCTCGATGCTGTTGAAGGCTGGATTGCGGAATCGCTCGAAGTAGCTGCGGCGGAGCGGCTTTGCGTACTCGGCCTTCTCGGCCAGCGTGGCGATGACCGTGCGGAGGTCGTCGATGCTGTTGAAGCCCCAGATCTTGCCGAAGCCGGCGTTGACCCACTGGTTCTGCATCAGTCTCTGAAAGATAGGCCCGATGTCGTTGGTGAACGACGGCTTTTCGGGACGGATGGAGGGATCGAGTTGCCAGCCGGCGTCGCGGATGACGTCGTACATCGTGGTCAGGGCGATGACGCCCGGCGCATAGTCGGGCGGCGCGACGACGACCCAGGCGTGGCCGGCCTCCATCGTCCGGCCACCGACCTTGACCGTGGCCGTCACGGGCCCGTCGCTGACGTCGTCGTGCCAGCCGTCGTTGTTGGCAAACGTGATTGCAGGCGCGCCGTCTTTCGACGCGGAGACCCCTCGGCCGCCGAAGACGAGCAGGCGGCCGTCGTCGTCGGTGCGCGCCTCGCCGAGGGAGACCGGCTTGCCGAAGAATTTTCCGCCGTCGAACTGGTACTTCTTGCCCTTGGTGTCGCGGCCGCTGATGGTGCGCGGGCCCGGATCGATGACCAGCTTCTCGCGCGCGGCGCCGGTGACGTCGGCGTTGCGGCGCTTGCTGTTCTTGGGCGGCGTCCCCTCGCTGCCGTCGAAGTTGGGGATGTCCATCGACTCGTCGAACTGGTACCACGCTGCCTTATGGTTGGCCACATGGACCTGCCACGCCACCTCGGCGTTGCCGGCGTTCAGCTCCCCGACGACGTTCCCCGCCGCGTCGTAGCCATAGACGCGGAAGCGCGCCGCCTGCCGCAGCAGCTCTCCGTGCTTGTCCTTGAATCCATACTTCGGATCGGGCGGCACCCGCTGCTCGCCCGGAATCTCCGGGCCGATGAAGTAACCCTCCGCGCTGCCACCGACGCGCGCGATACCGATGGCCGGATGAATCCGGCACGAGCGGACCTTCGAGATGTCCATCTGATCTCCCTCCGTTAGTAGGGGAGGGATTTCTGCGGAGGGTTTCCCTACCCGTGGGAGTGCAACGGTTCACGGTTTAGCTACCGAGTGGGCGAGGGAAGAGAGGATTGTGTTGGCGGCCGCGGGGCGGTCGACCTTGATGTCGGGACTCCGTGACGACGGTTGCGCGCGGAGGCGCGCCGCACAATTCAGCCCCGCGCTCGGCGCAGCGCGAGCGCGGGGTATCGGCGGGGTGTGAGGTGCGGCCGCGGAGGCGACCGCCACAGGAGCTGTGCAGATTCGCGTCTAGCGCGAATTCGGCAGTTTGTCCCGGCCGCCTCCGCGGCCGGCAAATTGGCGACACCCTCGTACCCCGCGCTCGCGCTACGCCGAGCGCGGGGCTGGATTGTGGAGCGCGCCTTCGCGCGCAACCGGGCGAGGCTGCGCATCCAAACACGTTGGGTTGCGGGCGAAACCCGCGCTGTGATCTCTGCCTATTCGCATGCCGGGAGAACGCTCAAACGTCTCCGATGCCTTGTCCTGATGGTGGAGCGGTGACGAAGAGCTTCGCCTTGATCGCGCGATTCAGGTACGCGAGTTACCTCGAAAAAGGCAGCTTCTCCCGACGCGCGGCTACGCCGCTGGGCACAGACAAGAGTGTCTGTGCCACATTAGCATCGGTATTGGCAGAAGAGTGGAGTCTACCGGGACCGAATGTGGCACAGACACTCTTGTCTGTGCCCCGGCCGGAGCCGCCACCGCTGCGAGTCTGCAGGACTTGCTGAGTCGAGATCAAGGGTAACAGGGCCAGATTCATTTGGGCCACATCTGGACAGTCAACGTCCGGAACTTTTCTCCCAAGCAGGAAGTTGAGATTCAAGACGAGGCTGGGCTCAAGAGGGGCACGATCATGGCGACGATCAATCGTCGATACACGCAGCACTGCCGGTGCCGGCACGGCTGCCCGACATATGCGGAGATCAAGGAGTGGAGTTGCGGCTGCGTCGAGGTCGACATCCGTCGCGATCGGACTGCCGGGTCGGACTGCACGGACTTCAATAGCATGCGCCGGCGGTGCGGCAAACCGGGGCGGCCCGGCGATTAGAATTCGATGGATCCACAATTCACGATCGACTACGAGCGGGGGCTTGCAATGCTCGGCGACGCAAGCTACGAGACGCTGGTGACGGCCATGCGCGACGGGTTGCCGCAGGCGTGGCTGTCGCGCTACGAGCGGATGTGCGTTGGTCCGACCAACGTCCTCGTGGTTCCGGCCGAGGGATTCGAGTATCTCTTCGACTACAGCACGGACCTGATCGCTCGCGGCTTGCTCCCGGCGTCGCCTGGCCGTGAGGATCGGGTGGTCGTTGCGTTTGGCAGCTCGCTCCGTGCGAGTGTGGCCCGGCCGGCGTCGCGGATCGCAGGGTTCCCCGGATCGGACGATCGAGGGGATCGCGGGCACTTCCTGGCACATGCGGCTGGCGGCGGCGTCGATATCAATCTCTTCCACCAGGAACTGCGGCTCAACCGCGGCCGGTCACCAGAGGGCAAGTTGTATCGGACGATGGAACGGTACTGCGCCACGCATCCCGGAACGTTCTGCTTCTCCCGGCCGCTCTACAACGACGAAGGTGCGCGGCCGGCAGAGATCGAGTTCGGCGTACTCCGGCAGGACGGTACTCTCTGGGTTGAGGTGTTCGACAACCAGGCGTGAGGGCGTGGACGGCGTCAAACCGCGTCGGGTAACCAACCAGTCGATGGGGTCTCCGAACACCTGCCGAGTAACCTATAACGTTTCAGTAGCTTAGCGACGTGCGAAAAACGAAGGTCCGGCCCCTGCCGCCAAGCCCCCTGGGAGCGCGGGCGTCTCGCCCGCGTCTGCAGGCGGCAGGATGCCGAGCCTCAAGCGCGCGCGAGACGCGCGCGGTCCCAGGTGCTATTTACCTCCGGTCCTGGTATCGATCACCGCCCCTTCTATCGCCCGATCAAAGCGGGCTGCCAACTTGGGGGGATGCTCGTTTTCCCCCGGCTCGAAGCCGGGGGCTAAGATCTCAAGCCAGCTTCGCCGGCCATGGCATCGTCGGCAGGGCCTTTCTTCGCGCCTTCGCGTCTTCGCGTGAGATCGATGTTCACGCGAAGTGCGGTCTACAACCTGCTCCGCCGATGCGCGACTGTCGCCACGAACGCGAACATGACGGCGATGATGCGGAGGATGTTTTCCACGCCGGTGGCCGTCGAGGGCGCGAGGCCCGTCATCCCCTTCGTACCGACCCAGACGTCGTAGAGGAGCCAGAAGACTTCGCTGGCGGCGAGGGCCAGCCAGGTGTGCATCAGGAGGCCGCCGCGCATGGCAAGGGCGGGCATGGCCAGGGGGACGATCAGGGCGATGCCGATCATGTCGCCGGCGGTCGAGACCAGGAGCACGGTATCGGTGCCGGCGGTTTGAAATCCCTCGATCAGCGGGTAGCCGCCGACGACGATGGCCACGGCGATGCCGAGGAAGATCCAGGTGAGCTGGACACGGCGCGGCATAGGCGCGGCCAGACCGCTGGTCTGCCAGGCGCGGACGAACCACCAGAGGGCCAAGGCCACCAGGACGTTCTGCAGCACCAGCATTGTGTCGAGAACGGCGCGGTTGGTGATGCCGCCACCGAGGAGCAGCGTCCATAGGTGCATGGAATGACGGATGGCGGCGAGCGCGTAGCCGATGCCGAGGGCGGACCAGGCGGCGAAGAGTTTCTGACCCTTTTCGAATCCCGCCGAGGTCATGAGCGCGCTGACCGCTGTGATGAGCGCCGCGGTGACCAGCGCCCCGCGATAGAACAGACTGGCCGTGGCGTCCGGCATGAGCATGCCGCAGGCGACGATGGCGCCGGAGACGAAGGGGACCAGCAGCAGCCGCCGGATGAGGGGCCGCTGCTTGCGTGTCCGGACATTAATTGTCGTGTCGAAATCGTCCGCCGTCATCGTTCCCACCTCTCGATTCTTGTCAAAGCCCCAGCTCCAATCGGATCTGATCGGCGAGCTTCTCGGCCGACGCTTTTCCGAGCAGGGTGCGGAGGGAGGGGCCGAGCCCTTCGAGAAGAGCGGGGATCTGTTCCCGCGTCACGGCCTCGGGCTCCCTCGAGAGCGTCTGCCTCGACACGATCTGAACGGCGTGTTTGGAGGTGAATGGTCCCATGTATTGACCAAGCAATTCCTGGACGACGAGCGCCGGCGGCTTTGCAGTTGCCATAGTTTTGGTTGGATCTCGGACCAGAAATCCAAGAGCAGTATACGCAAAAAAACGCACACGGGCACCTTCGACGAGCACACGCTTCTCACTCGAGAGACCGCTCGACGCCACGCAGAGGCGGCCAGCAACGAGCGCCGTACGTCCGGCGCGAGGGATTTCCGGGAAACGGTGCGAATCAGCACGCCGCGCGGTTCCTGCGCGGCGTGCTGACCGATCTCGTTGCCCATCAGTGCGTCCCGCGGCTATGCCGCAGTGGCGAATCGAGTGACGATGTCCTCACATTTGCGGACGCACCATGAAATGACCGGCATCACCCGTCGAGCCGTGTATGCGTGGGTCATGTCATGAGACGGTGATGGTGGGATCCCAGACGAAATACCCATACAGGACCTGGTTTTCGCCGTCGTCATCCAGGGTATAGAGACCGAAAAGCACCTTGTAGAACTCCGTCCCCACGCTTGCCACCGTCGTATCGAAGCTGATGAAGCTGGCGGGCGTCGAAACGGGCGGCAATCCGTTCGCCGTCTTCGTGTTGGGGAAGACCGCTCCCTGGCGCTGGAATGCCTCGACCGTGAAGGGATTCAGAACATTCGGCCCGCGGAAGGGCTGAATTCCGTAGACGATCACCGCATCCTGCGAATTGGCACTGATGGACTCTCCAACGAATGAGATGGAGTCTCTGGGGTGGGCTTTGAAGTTCAGGTCCCCTGTCGCCTGACCGGAGATGACCCCTCGCGGATCGTGGCAAAGCATGTACTGATGCGAATGGTCGATCGCCGTTGGACTGGCCGGATCCTTACTCGGACTCGGATTTGCCGCGATGATGCTGTCGGTATCCACGACAACGAGCACATCGATGTGGACGGGCTGATTGTTGTTGGTGGCGAGAGCGAGCGGGTTCGTGCGAACGTACGGTTTCTTACTCATGGCTTCTCCTCTTGTCGTTTGGTTTCGAGTGCTGAAACGTTTAACTGCCCTGAGAAGAGACCCGTCAGTTCTTTGCCGGTGCCCTTCTCGTTCCGCCAATGTGATGCCGCTCCGCCGGAAAGTCGTAAGAGACTGGTAGGGAAGTGGTACGTCAATGGCTTCGTGCGGAGGGAGTTGCGGTGAAGTCCGTCGGAACCCTCGTCTGGCCCTTCTGGATGGTGGATGCAGGCACATGCAGGCATGGCCTAACCCCGGCCTAACCCTGGCCTAACCCGCATCTCACACTCTCGCTGGAATCGTCTTCACCCTGTTACCCGTCGAGAGCCGGCGAGAGTGTGAGAAATGCGGGCTAAGCATGCGTCCGGTACGGCAGCGCGCGCCCCTTCTCCTTCGCGTCTTCGCGCCTTCGCGTGACCATTTCGCCGCTCCGCCAGACCCGTTCGCTGCAAAGCGGGTGACGAATGGCGAGGAGAGGCCCATCTTCATCATCGAAGGAGAAACCTCGAATGAAAGCCAGACTGCTGTTGATTCTCACGTTCCTGATCGCCTGCGCCGTACAGGCCAGTCCGCGCCAGTCGCTCGTCGTCGATGCCGCATGGCTCAAGGCGCATCTCAACGATCCCGATCTCGTCCTCCTTCACGTCGGCGACAAGGCCGGGTACGAGGCGGGGCACATCCCAGGGGCGCGGCTGGTGTCGCTGAACGACATCTCCGTCTCCGACCACGGTGGGCATGGGCTGATGCTGGAGATGCCGCCTGCGGACGATCTGCGCCATCGGCTCGAGGCGCTCGGGATCTCCGATACGCCGGCAGTCCGTATCGGGCACGGCATGCGGTCGCCGAGGTGGGTCCGGTCGAGCTGGCGGAATGGATTCGCGATCGGAAGCCGGAGCTGCGCGTCATCGATACGCGCACGGAGGCGGAGTATGATGACTACCATCTCCCTCGCGCCGAGCGAGTTGCCGTCGAGTCGCTGGCATCGATCAGGTTCAAGCCAACGGAAACGATCGTCCTCGTATCCGGCGACGCGCGGGTGATCAAGCGTCCGGTTTATGTCCTCCGCGGCGGAATGCGTGGATGGATTGATGATGTGTTGAACCCCACGATAACGGCGAAGGCTTCGCCCGCGGCGCGCGCGGCGTTTCAGCGGGCGAGCATCGTCAGCCGCTATTTCGGAGGCGTTCCGCGTGAAGTCGGCACGCCGCAAGTGAAGAGTAACGACACCACTGCCGCCGTGGCGGCGGTGAGGAGGCGAGGATGCTGAGCGTCGCCGAGGTCGAGACGGTTACGTTTTTCGACGAGCTGCGCCACCGCGAGTTCAGCCGGCTCGACAAGCAGCATCACGCCTATCTCGACTACGCCGGCAGCGGGCTATACGGCGAGTCGCAGCTCCGCGCGCATCACGCGTTGCTCCGTGAGGGCATCTTCGGCAACCCGCACTCCGACACCGGTCCTTCGCGTGCCAGCACCGAGGTCATCGAGGCGGCGCGGAGGAGGGTGCTGCGATTCTTCGACGTTGACGAATCGACGCACGATGTCTGCTTCGTCGCGAACACCACCGCGGCCATCAAGCTCGTCGCCGAGTCGTATCCGTTCTCGCCGGAGTCGAATTGCATCCTCGCCGCCGACAACCACAACTCGGTGAACGGCATCCGCGAATACGCGCGGCATGCCGGCGCGCGCGTCCGCTACCTTCCCCTCGATGACGAGCTGCGCCTGTTCGATGCGGAGCTGTTTCTGTGCGAGGAATCGCTGCGAGGCGGCGGCCTGGTGGCGTTCCCGGCGCAGTCGAACATGTCCGGCGTGCAGCATCCGCTCAATCTTGTGATGAAAGCGCGCGCCCTCGGTTTCGACGTTCTGCTCGACGTGGCCGCCTTCGTCCCCAGCCATGCCTTCAGCCTTCGCCAATGCCCGGCCGACTTCGTGACGTTGTCGTTTTACAAACTGTTCGGCTACCCGACCGGCATCGGCGCTCTCGTGGCGCGGCGCGACGCGCTGGCGCGTCTCCGCCGCCCCTGGTTCGCCGGCGGAACGGTGTTGTACGCGTCCGTCGCTGCCGATGCGCATCGTCTCCGCCCGCGCCACGAGGCCTTCGAAGACGGCACCCCCAACTTCCTCGGCATCGCCGCACTCGACGCCGGTTTTGAACTGCTGGCCGAGGTTGGGATGTCACGCCTCAGCGCACACGTCGCGCAACTCACGGGCGACTTCCTTGACGAACTCCGCACGCTCCGCCACGGCAACGGCAGCCCGCTCGTCCGCATCTACGGACCGCGCGACACCACCGCCCGCGGCGGCGCCGTTACCTTCAACGTCTGTGACCGCGACGGAGCGCCGATTCCTTACTCTCCCGTCGAAACGCGTGCCCGCCGCGAAGGCGTGTCGCTGCGCGGCGGATGCTTCTGCAATCCCGGAGCGTCTGAGGCGGCATTCGGTCTGGATGCGCCGCGCATCGGCGCCTGCTTCGATTCCCTGGGGGAGGATTTCACCCTCGAACGTTTCGCCGAATGCACCAACACCGCGGTCGGTGCCGTGCGGGCCTCGATCGGTCTGGCGAACAACGCGGACGACATCCGGCGGGCGGTGGAGGTGGTGGCATCGTTTCGGGAGTGAGACCGAGGTACACTTTCACCGGCAACCATGGCGCAGATTCGATTTCGCTTCGCTCCTGAGAAGTTGGTTCAGGCTCTTGTCTTTTTCGCGCAGCATGGCGTTCGCGATCTGGATAAGATGAAGGCGGCGAAGCTTCTGTTTCACGCCGACAAGTACCATCTGCTGCAATATGGCCGGCCGGTCATCGGCGATCAGTACGCGTGCATGGAGTACGGCCCGGTTCCTTCCGCGTCGCTCAACGTGATGAACGATGTCGTCGCTCACGACAAACACTTCAAGCCATTGGTGAAAGATCTCTTCGACGAGTACCTGACAGTTGAAAGATCGATGTTCAGGAAGTATCCGGTCTTTCGCGCCAGGAAAGATCCGGATCTGGACGTCTTCTCCGAGTCCGACGTCGAGGCGCTCGATTACGCGCAGAAAAACTACGGCTCAACGCCGGCGTGGAAGCTGAGCGAACAGTCACACGACGAGCCCTCCTGGAGACTTGCCAACGAACAGCGCGCTCCGGGAAGCAGCGTGATCATGGACTACCGGCTCTTCTTCGAAGGACATCCGGAGGCTGCCGGCATGCTTCGCTTCGTCGAAGCGCAGCAAGAAGACCGCGATGCCGCCGAGGAGCTCGCGACGGGCAGGACCGTGCAGTCAGAGCGGCACCTGGCGGGTGCGGGCCGCTAACCGTAGTTGGCCAGGATCAGCTTCTTCATCTTTCGAACGATCACCGTCGAAGCGCGTACTGCATCATCGATCGCCCTGACGTGTTCCGCTCGAAGTTGCACCACAAACTTGAAGGAAGGAGCGCTCACGATCGCCGCGAGTTGCTCGAGCTCGGGTCTGGTCAGGTCGATGACCGTGGGCGATGTAACGAAGGGGTAATCTCCGGGGTTCAGTCGCACCACGGGCTGTTGCCGCACACGTTCTTCCGTGAAGTGAGCGACGTTTGTGGTCGTGAACGCGTAGACGACCAATCCATCATCGGGCGGCCAGATATGGTTGAGCACGACGAGGAATTTCGTCTTCCCCGCCCGCATGGAAAGATGATGAAACACCGCTCCGCGAGCGCGGCCTTCGGCATCGGCGAGATCGTCGTCAAACGACAAGTAGACATTTTCCCACGGGGTCGAAGCAAACGACCACAGAAGCTACAGAGACGCAGAGGTCTCCGCGACCTCTGCGTCTCTGCGGTGAAGAATCAATGATGCGAATACGGCGACTGCCTCGGGGCCACTTCCACGATGGTCATCATGCCGCGGTCCTCGTGCGCCAGGATGTGGCAGTGGATGACGTAGTAGCCGGAGTAGTCGACGAAACGGCTGCGCATCTTGAAGTAGCCGGGAACGTTTACCGGGATGTTGGTGCCGGTCTTGACGATCGCCTTTCCGGCGGCGTCTGTCGCGGGAACTCCCGTGGGGATGGGGAAGACATCCCACCAGATCCGATTCGTGGCGGGCGGCTGGGGCTCGCCGGAGCATGGTTTCCACGATTCGGGAACCTGCGGATCGAGATAGCACTGCGCCGGCAGGACGCGCGCTTTCTCGTCGAAGATGTAGAGCGGCGCCGTGTTGGCCTGGTTGGCGGTGGTCGGGTTCGGGATGGTCATTCTCGGCGTGAACACCTCGATGACCTGGAAGGGATTGATGTGAATGTGGAAGGGGTGTGAGACCTTCGCTTTGTAGGAGGCGTTGATGACCTTCCACTCCTCGACGGTGTTGAGCAGCACGACCTCGCCGACTTCGCCGTCGAATTTCTTGCCGTCGATCAGGTGCTGGACCGGTGCCGCGGGCACACCGCCCGGTGCGCCTACCGATTCAAACGTGATCTCCCTGGTCCCCTTCACCTCGGCTTTCGTGATGGTCCGGAGGAATGGCGGGAAGGGGGCGGTGTGCTCGGTGAACTGCATCTCCGGGCCCGAGCCGTCGAGCCGGATTTCCACGAGGGGGAGCTGGGCCGCCGTGGCCAGGTCGGTCGAATCGACCTCGTTCTGCACGAGCACGGGATAGAGAGTGGTGCCGGCAGCGAGCGACGCGGGGGCCTTCACCAGCAGGTCGGCGCGGTTGCCCGGAGCGAGCAGGAACGACGCATTCTTGTTCCCCGCGGCCGTATAGTTGACGTCGTCGAACTGCACGCCGTCCTGCGCCAGTTGCCTCCATTCGAAGCCGCCGGACGGCGGCCCGACGAAGAACGTACCGGCGCGCCCCGACGTGTTCACGATGCGCCACATCTGCACTTCCCCGGGATACATCTTCACCACCGGCTGAATGCGGCCGTTCACCGAGAAATCGGGCCCCTTGTCCTGTCCCGTCCATTGCTTGCGGTCGGTGGGAGGAATGCCAACGCCCCCTCCGCCGCGCTCCAGGTTGGTGGCGGTCCCGATCTGATTGATGACCATCACCGGCTGTTTGCGCGTCCACCCGGCTCCGTACTTGCTGTTGAAGTAGTCGTCGTAGCCACCCTCGATGATGATGGCGCCGGTCATCCCATTGGCGACGTCGATGGCCGTGGAGCCGTGCTTGTGCGCGTGATACCAGTGCGTTCCCGGCGCCTGCCCCATCCTCAGCGGATGAGCCATGGCCATCTCCTCGTGCTCGGCCGCGCCGGCGCCGCCGTTGTTGACGGCCTTCTCCGCCGGCGGCCAGTCCGCCTCGGCGTACTCGGGGAGGCGGAAGCAGTAGGGATAGGCTCCCAGGTAATACTGCGGCCAGTCCTGCTTTTCCAGTTGAGCCTTGTCGACCGGCCACAGCTTCTTGATGCCGGGCGTGAGGTCGTAGAGCTTCAGCAGCCGCTTCTGCTCGGTGGTGTATTCGTCGGGGAGGTCCTTCCACGTTCTCGGCCACAGGCTCAGAACGTTCTCGGGAGTGAGCTTGGCCTCGCAACGCTGAAAGAACTTGTCGAACGGTTTCTTCACGCTCGCGGCAGTCACGATCGGTTTGTTGGCCTGATCCTTCGTCCGCATCGACGGGCGCACCTCGACGAAGACGTTGTCCCCGGTCGAATTCGGATTGGTGTGCGTCCCGTGAAAGTGCATGTTGACCGTGCTGGATCCGTGGAAGCAATCGGGGTACGTGTCGTTCTGAGGAGTGGTCCCCGGATAGACCGAAGTCTGGTCACAGCCGCCCTGCGCGGCGTCGCCGCGGTCGATGGAGTTGGGGAACTTGTTGGCGTCGATCTGATTCAGCAACGTCAGTTGCACCAGCTCCCCGACGCGGACGCGAAGCGTCGGGCCGGGCAGCGGAAATGGATACGAGCCCTCGGGGGTGACGGGAGCAGCCGGCAGAGCGCCGTCGCCGGTCATGACCCGGACCCACTGCGGGTAGCACTCGACCGTGCTGGCCGCGGTCGGCGCGGACGGTGGCACGCGGGTGGCGATGCTCTCCTGCTGGGCCTTCACCACGAGGGTGCCGCGCAGCTTGCCGTCTTTCGAGACGAGCTCCGGGATCCTGATCAGGTCGGGATGGAGGGGCGGGCAGGGGACCGTCTGGGCCGTCAGACCCTGCACGAGCATCAACCCGAGCAGGATGAACAGCGTGGATTGGAGACACCTTGGCTGATGAGGTTTCATCGATCGTTCCTCTTCCTTCGCTATGCGGTGACGATGATCTGGCCGTGCTCGTCAGGATGGTTTTTGCAGACGTAGTAGATGGTGGTCGGCGCGTCCGCGGCGGTGGTCAGATAGGCGGGTGACGAAGGTGTCCACGCCGGAATGGGGTCCGACAGATAGTTGCCGGGATTCCCTTTCACGATCTTGTTCTCGGGCAGGGGCTGATATTGAGCGTTGGCCGCCCAAGGCTGATGCACGTTGGCCGTCCGGTTGTTCCACGAGATCAAATCGGCGTTCCCTGCTTTCAACGGATCGCCGGGCTTAGAACCCATCAGATCCGGCTGAAACGCCGCTCCGCCGGAATCAAGGGTAACGATGGTGATAGACCAATCCTGACCGCTCATGATGTTCCTCCTGTTTGGGCGAACCGAGGGCTCGCCACCTCTCTCTTGACCAAGGAGAGTCGTGGCAGCGGGTTTTTCCTACCCCGAGGGGAGAACTTTTTTGCTCACGCGGAGACGCGGAGGCCGCATTTCTCACACTCTCACTGGAATCGCCGCCACCCTGTTACCCGTCGAGAGCCTTCTCCCCCAGCGCTTTTCAGCTGGGGGAGAAGGTGCCGATAGGCGGATGAGGGGGCGCTTCACGAGGAAGTCATTCGCGCGCGACTTGTGCTTTCAAGCCGGCGTGGGCCAGCGGCGCAAGATCGTTCATGCCGCGTATACGCCCCCCTCATCCGCCTTCGGCACCTTCTCCCCCCGCAAAGAAACCGCGGGGGGAGAAGGACTCTCGACGAAAGGAGTGGCAAGCTCTCGATGGAACAATTCAAGATCGTGTGAGAAATGCAGGTTAGGCCAAGGTTAGGCCGGCGAATGCGCGGCTTCGCCGCCGGGCACAGACAAGAGTGTCTGTGCCACATTGGATCCGGCGAAGACTCCACACTTCAGCAAATACCGACGGGCA
>JADGNY010000116.1 GCA_017883235.1 Thermoanaerobaculia bacterium
TCGGAGGCAGTGGCTCGCGTACCGGTGCGGTAGCTGGCATCGAGATAGGCTTCCACGCCGCGGCGGTACCAGTCACGTTCGTCGTCGATTGCGGTTTGGTTCAGGCGCATGGTCGTCTCCCTGTCAGCTTAGACACATTAAGGAGTCAGGAAGTCACCGTCGACAGGAGAGCGGGCGTCTCGCCTGCTCTCCGCGGGTTACTTCTTTCCACGCGAAGACGCGAAGGCGCGAAGAGGAAGGGGCTCAGCCGGGAGGGTAGCTGATCTGGGTAAGGTCGAGGATCCGCTTGATGATCGTGCGCAGGATGCCTTGCGATCCACGATCTCCCGATGGTCCCTTCGGAGCGGCCAGTGCCGGTTGCGCACCGAGCAGCAGGACGACCGCGCACAGCGCAAACAGCTTTGCCACGCCTTTCGACACAACTCTCATAAGCCCTCCGGTTGCCGGCGTTGCCGGCGATGATGGAGGGCGCCCTCTAGACTAAGAGGTTGAGAGCCCTGAAACGTTTGGGATGGAACTATTCGCGGGGCGGTACGAAGATGAGCGGCACGAAGACCAGTTCCGGCCGCCGATCGAGCTCCTCGACGAAGCGGCGCACGTGTCTCACAGTCTCCGTACGGATCGTCCCTGCGGTCGCAGCTTCTTTCAGAAACGCTGCCGCGGTGAGGGCCTGATGCATCTTGCCGGCGCGGCGGTAGTAGCGCATGACCTCCGAGCAGAGAGAAACGATCTCTCGTTCACCGGCGGTGAGTAAGAGCGATTCGATCAGGTCGAGGGAAGCATTTGCCGCCTCGTCTGCCATTCCCAACTGCTCGCATGATGCCTTCGCTGCACGAAGCCTGTTCACCGATTCGCCGATGCGTCCAGAGACTCGTGCCGCCACGCCGAGATTCCAATCAGCCCTTGCTACCTCTGTGTGCATCCGAAGCGCGCCATACGACTCCCTCGCGCCATTCAGCAACGACTCCGCCCTACCCCCCTCTCCCAATTCGATCCAGCACGCACCGGCATTACTCGCCTGCCGTGCCGTCTCGACCCTGTCCCCCTTCCCTTCCGCGAAGGCGAGCAGCTCTTCGAAAATCGCCACGGCCCCGCGGTAATCGCGGCGGTAGTAGAGCACGCCGGCCTGAACGCTTCGGGCGCGCATGGCCCGGTCGGCGTCGCCGTATTCGGTGAAGATGGCGGCGCTCAAGGCGGCCTGCTGCGTCGCCTCGCCGAGGCGGTCGGTGTAGGTCAGGATCACCGAACGGATGTAGGAGAGATTGGCGGACTCGAAGGTGCGCGAGCCGAAGTGCGCGAACTCCTTTCCGGCATGGTCGAGAGCCTCCAGGGCCAGTTCATACTCGGCGAGGTAGCGCAGGGCGTTGGCGCGCTCTTTCCACGCCAGGCCGCGCAGGGCACGGATCGAGTCGAGGGGATAGTTGCCGACCGAGAGCGCATCGGCGATGACCACGGCGGCGTCGGCCAGATTCCGGGCGTGGATCGGCTCCCGTTCACAGGCCGCGTTGGCGGCTTCCGCGAGCACGCGCACCGCGCCGAGGGTCCGGTACTCCGGCTTCTGCTCGACGCGTTCCCGCACGAAGGCCACGGCACTCGTGAGCAGCGGCGCGAGCGCCTCGGCGGCGTCGACGTACTCCTGCTGTGCCTGGGCGGCGAAGTTGAAGAGATCCTCCTCGCTGCCGCGCCCCGCGTCGAGAACGCCGGCCAGCTCCCACGACGCCGGAGAAGCGAGGGCATCGAGAAAGGCACGGATCCCGTTCAGCCGGACGGTGCACTCGGCGCACTCGGCGAGGTGCGCGGCGGTCTTCGGATCCTCCCGCGGTCCGTCGGGAAGGAGGGCATATTCGGCGAGAGCGTCTTCGTGCAGATGACTCATGATGGCACCCTGGTAATCGATTCGAAGATGAGGCGCGCGGCCTTCCGGCAGTGATGGAGGAGCTGGCGCACGTAGAGCGGTGCCACGTCTAGCTCCGAGGCGACGTCGTGCATCGATTTGCCCTCCAGGTGGAACCGTTTCAATGCGTCCTGGCACCTCGGCCGCAGCCGCGATAGGGTCTCGGCGACAGCGAGGCGCATGGCGATGGTGTCGGCGAGCGAGGTCTCGTCGCCTACGTCGTCCGTTTCGACGTCGCTGAAGACGCTGCGCTCGCGCTCGCGCTTCCTCCAATACTCGAGGCATTCATTCCTGACCGCCCCTCGGAAGTACGGCTTGAGCTCTCCCCGTACGATGCCGGGGTTGGTGAAGTAGCGCGTGAAGATGTCGTGGACGATCGACTCGGCGTCGCCGAAGGGGACGCGGAAGTCGCGGACGGCGATCATCCGGAGAAGGCGGGCATGCTGGCGGTAGACGTCGGCAAACGGTTCCTGCGCCGCGGTCACGACGGGGATTCGAGCACAAGGCAGCGGCATCTCCGCAATCGCTTCGTTACCTGCGCCGCGATAGTTACGCATGCGAGTCATTGTACCGCCAAGGGGAAGAATAATGCCCTTCCCGCATGGTAAAGCATACGTCACAAAATAGGACTACCAATTTGGGAGTGGATGATGTAGGGGGATCGGGGTAGGCCCCCCTGGGACCGCAGGCGTCTCGCCGGCGGTTCCTGGCGGCATCCTGCTCAACCGCGCGGGCGAGACGCCCGCGGTCCCAGGGGGGCTATCGTGCTAATTCACCGGATCGAGCGCCTCACGCCTTGTGGGCGAGCATGACGGCCAGAAGGGCCAGGAGTCCGGGCAGAGCCTGCATATAGATGATGGAGCGCTTGGCGGTGAGACCGCCGAAGATTCCGGCGACGATCACGCATCCGAGGAAGAAGAGCCTGATGGCGTAGGCGCCGTCGCCGCCGATGACGCCCCAGAGCAGGCCCGCCGCGAGGAAGCCGTTGTAGAGCCCCTGATTGGCGGCCAGCCCCGCCGAGGCCTGCGCGAGCTCGGGTGAGAGCCGGAAGGTGCGCATGCCGAAGGGCTTGGTCCAGAGAAACATCTCCAGGACCAGGAAGGCGAGATGGAGCACGGCCACGACGACGAGGGCTACGTCCGCAAGGATGTGCATGGAGGGAATTCTAGCCTGCAATGAAGGCAGAAGGCAGAAAGCAGAAGTGCTCCGCTCATCGTCACTTCTGCTTTCTGCTTTCTGACCTCTGCCTTCTTATCTCTGTGCCTCTGTGGTTAGACGCTTTTCGAACGTTCCCAATCCGCGATCGGGCCGGGAACGAGGCGGAAGCTCGGATGGGGATCGGGGGCGACGATTTCGGTCAGGCGATCGTGGCGGGCGGGATCGCGTTCGCGCAGCTTGGCCATCAGGTGCTGCCATTCGAACTGAAGCTGTCCCTCGGAGACGGCGACCTTCGACGATGTGCTCTTCGACGGAAGTTTCGATCGATCGAAGTGGTAGCCGCGCTCCTCGGACTCATCGGCGACATGACGAAGGTAGACGGCGATGGCGGCGGCGGGATGGCGATGCGCGCGGAAGCGCGCGAGCTGCGGATGGTTTCTGTAGCCGCGCGTGAGCCCGGCCAGGACCGCCTGGGCCAGCAGCCCTTCACGCCAGAGCGCTACCAGACCTTTGCCGTCGAGATACCGGGGATGGATCGACCAGAGGCGCATGGATGTCCGGTCATGCGCGGCGCTGCAGGAGGCCGTCGATCGAAAAGCGGTCGAGATCGCGCGGGATGAGCAGTACGAACAGCAGCAGCACCAGGCGCGGAATGACGTGCTCGTGAAGAGCATAAAGCGGCTGCTCGAGCAGATGTCCGAAGGTGACGACGACCAGCACGGCGCCGAGTCCCAGCAGCGCGTAGCGCGTCTTCAGTCCGACGATGACCATGGCGCCGGCGATGAGCTCGATGAAGGGGATGGTGTATCCGACGGCCCAGAGCGACCACACCGGCAGGAAGGTGTGCTGGAACGGAAGGAAGAATCGCTGCACATGTCCGGCAGGACCTAGAACGAAGACCTTCCAGACGCCGGCCATGAAGAAGATCAGGCCGAGCACCAGCCGGGCAAACAGGACCGCCCACGATTTCGCCATCGCATCGCTCATCGGAACATGAAGAATACCGCGCCGACGAGGCAAAGGCCCGCCCAGACGAAGTTCATCTTGAGCGGCTGGTGCATGTAGAAGAGCGCGAACGGCACGAAGACAGCGAGGGTGACGACCTCCTGGATGATCTTGAGCTGGGCGAGCGAAAGCTGATGAAATCCGATCCGGTTGGCCGGCACCTGCAGCATGTACTCGAACAGGGCGATGCCCCAACTGACGAATGCGGCCACGTACCACGGCCGGTAGGCCAGGTTCCGAAGATGGGCGTACCAGGCGAAGGTCATGAAGACGTTCGAGGCGATGAGCAGGGAGACGGTGATGATGACGGTGCGCATGGGTGGGGAGGAATGATAATCGGGCGAGGCGGGCGCGAAGGTCCCAGGGCTCTTGTCACCCAGCGCCTCAAGAAACAGGCGGGGGGACGAAAACGAGGTCGCGATGACGCTCGACACTTCGGAGGAATGTGCTCGCGGCGCGCAGGATCTCCGGAGTGATCGATTTTCGAGCGGCAGCTTCCTTGATGTACGCGAGCGCCGTGAGCGCGCTCTCCATCCGCCCGGCTTCGGTCAGAGTGGCGACCAAACCGGTAGCGAGGCGCTCGATGTCGTCCGCCTGGTCGAGGGCAAGCATGATCTCGAAAGCCTCGACCATTGCTGTGGCGCTGTCGACAAGGATTTTTTGCTCCGCGAACGATGCGCTCACGGCCAGTAGTTGAGCGAGCGCTTCGCGATGATTGCCAAGATCGCGCGCCACGAGCGCGAGGCCCCAGTCGCAGCAGGTAACGTCGCTGAGGAAGTCCACTTCCGCAAAGCCAATTCGGGCTGTGAGAAACAACTCCTCAGCCGAAAGTGGATCGCCGGATGCCTGGTAGGCCCAGGCCAAGTTGAGGAGAGCCAGACGTTGCCAGGTTGGGTCCCGTATCGACTCCGCAAGCTCGCGTACCCGACTGAACGTTTCAATGCTCCGGGTAAACTCCCCTCTCTTCCGGAGAAGCGATGCAGCACATCGCGGCAACTGCGGCCGAGGCGTCCGAGAATCCGGCCGACGAGCACATCCCGAACCACGGCATCGAGCAGCCCCTGGTCGCTTGCGGCCAGGCAATCATCGAGACCGGAGCAGACCGCATCCTTAGCGGCCTTCCTGCGAAGGTAGCTGCGCGAGGCGTTGCAGATGGCTCCGATAAGGTACGGACGAAGCTCCGTCACACGTGACGGATTCACCAGATATGTGGCGAAAACGTCGTGAACCAGATCGGCGGCGTCATTGGCCGAAATGCCGAATTTCGCGACGGCGATCCGGCGCATCAGGGGAGCATACGTATCGTAGATGGCATCAAACGGAGACCCGGCAGCGGCTGGATCCGCTGCCGAATCGTCGGCCTCACAGGAGGTCGCGGCGATGGCGATCGTCGCGGCGGCCTGAATCCGCTCGAGGTGCTCCGCTTTCGGCTTCATCCCAAGGATGCATGTTAGCCGAACCACGCACGACGCTCCGTCAGAGGTCTCGCGAATTCACCAGACGTGTTGGGAAACAGCGAGTCGATGGCGTCGCTCGACTGGACAGCGCGCGAATTCTGAAAGAAGGGCAACCGCCGGACGCTTGTTCCCGCACGATCATCCAGGCGGCGTAGTGATCTTGAATCCAGGAGGCGGAGGATCGGGGGCGACGTCATCGAGAATGTGGACGATGACTTGTTTGATGCGGGAAAAGAGATTGCGAGGCGCCTTAGCATCGCGTGGCGCTGCCATCACCGGGACCGTCATCGACAGGACGGCGACCAACAAAACACCCAAAACCGACTTCCGAACGTGATTCCGCATAAACCCTCCCCTTTTCGGTACGTAACCGGATCAAGAAGGGCGCCCTGCCCTTAAAGTGACGCGAGAGGCGGAATCCTGAGTGTTTTTTATTGGATCTGCTGAAATTCTTCGTGCGGGCTGTCGGGGAGACGCTCCAGAAATCCGCGGATGTGACGGACCTCCTCGGGCGTAACCTGTCCACCTGCAACAGCTTCCGCCAGATAGGCCAGCGCTTTTTTCGCGCTACGGGTCATTCCCTCCGACGAGAAGGTCAAGGTAATGCCACGGCAGAGGCCGGCGACACGCTCGGGTTGATCTGCGGCCAGCAGCCCGGCCACGAGGTCGAGGGTGGCCAGTGCGGCATCGTTTGCCATTCCGAGCTGGCTGAGCTGGAGGCGAGAGCGCTCCAGACCGGCCAGGCCCTCGTCGAAGTCTCCCCGATCGAGCAGCAATGCGGCCCTGGCCCACTGCAGACGGGCACTCTCGGTCGGGATGTCGAGATCGTCGATGACCGCGATGGCGTCGTCGTAGTAGGCGGCCGCCTTCGAGAATTCGAGCAGTCGGGTGTAGCAGCTCGCCGCATTGGCCAGAGCACGAGCGAGCGTTTCGGGCTCGTGGGCCGCGCGCGCGAGCGTTGCCACGCGCTCCAGGATCACCACTGCTTCCCTGTCGCGATCGGCACCGTAATAGCCGCCAGCCTCCGCCAGCAGAGCGGAGAGGTATCTGCGCGTATCGCCATAGACGTGGAACGTGGCGGCGGCGGAACGCGCGCAGACGATCGCGTCGTCGAAACGCTCCATCCTAAAATAGACCGTGGCCCGCACGTAGGCGACGATGGCCAGATCGAACGGCTCGACGTGATCATCGCTCTCGAACGCCTCCTCGGCGCGGTCGAGCGCCTCCCCGGCCTCCTTGAAGCGGCCGACGTACCGAAGGGCGTTTGCGCGCTCCTTCCAGGCCGTTCCGGCGTACCAGGCCGATCGCGCCTTCAACGGTTCCGGGAGCTTCCGGGCGATGCTCAGGGCCGTGTCGGCGAGGACGAGGCCGAACTGGGGCTGGCGCTCGTGCATGCCGTTGGCGACCTTACAGAGCAGCCGGATCACGGCCAGGGTGTAGAAGCGCGGGTCATCGTCGATGCGCGCCTGTCGGAAACGGATGGCGGAGTCGACGAGCGGCATCACCAGCTCGCGGGCACGGGCATCGGCGGAGGCGATGGCGCGGGCCTGATCGAGAAGCGCGGGGGGCGCGTTGCGGCGGGCCGGCATCGATTCGGCCACTTGCCACGGCAAGGGGTCGTGAAGAGCGGTGTCGAATGCTTCGATGATGTCGAGGGCGTCCCGGCAGTCGCCGCAGTTGGATACATGCTGCTCGACCGATTGCCGGTTGTCGGTTGCCTCGGGACGCAATGCGTAGGCGGAGAGTTCGTCTTCGGTATAGTGGCTCATGATCCTGATCGTGTGATTGCGGTATAGATCTGCCGTGCGCGTTTCCGGCACGACGACAATAGTTGCCAAACGTAGGCAGGGGACGTGTCAAGCTCCTGGGCGATCGATTCGGCGCTTTCGTCACGGAGGTAATAGCGGCGGAGGGTCTCGCTGCACTTGCCGCCGAGCCGGGCCAGGGTGGCGCCGAGGCTGAGGCGGAGCGCCCAGCGCTCCAGCTTGGCCGCTTCGTCATCGTTGGGCGTCAGCTCATGGTGAGGCAGCAGCGGCTCCTCATTCTGCCGCTTCCGCCAGTAGTGCTTGCAGGCGTTGTTGATCGAGCCGACGAGGAAGGCCTTCATGTCGTACGCCTCGGGCTGCCGCTCGAGGAAGGAGGTGAAGATGTCGTGGACGAGCGCCTCGGCATCACAGGGAGGAATGCGGTACCGGTACTGCGCGATCGAGCGGAGCAATCCCTCATGCTCGCGATAGAGCACCTCGAGGGGATGCGCGGTCGGAACCTCGGACTGATCGTCTGTCACATTCGGCGTCACCTTCGGCGTCACTTTCGCCCACCACAAGTACGCTCGCCTGGCGGATCTTCCAGAAAAATAAACTACCTGTGGCCGCGCCGCAGTCCCGCGGCGGCGGCGTATCCCACCCGAGGCCGCGCCGGCGACCGGTTTCCATCCAACGATCCGGACGCCCTCAACGGCACGGTTTGCGGCAGGGTTACCCATCACCAATCAACATCTCCTACCAAAGGAGTGACGGAAAGGCGGCGTTCCCTACCCTCTGATGCAAAAAAAGTGACGATTGGGCACTTTTAGGTGTTTTTTGGGGGTCTTTGGGGGTCTGAGGCCTCGGTTCTGGAGCGCTGGCGTCTCGCCGGCGCTCGTCGCAGCTCCTCAGCGCTCGGCTGAGCCCGACTCACTCCGCCACCCGGCCAGAATCATCGGCAGGGGGTGAAGCTCCCGTCGCAGCGGATCGAGGGCCAGACCGAGGGCCTCGAGCGTGAAGGCGCCCAGAAGTTCGCTGTCACCCGGCTCTCCGAAGATCACATCCGCCCCGCCGACCCGATCTTTGTAACGAAAAAGGGCAACGCCCTTCCGCCGCGAGATCGTGGAGCCATCCGCCAGACGGAAGTCCTCGGTCTTCACCGGCTGCACGCCGAGCTCCTTGAGGATCGAGGCCGGAACGACGCTGTAGATCGCTCCCGAATCGATCAGAAACTCGATGGACCTCGTCACTTCCGGCCTTGCCACGTTCGCGATGTCAACGTTCAATACCGTCAGTCCCACGCGGCGATTCTACCCCCGCTTCGCGCTGCGCTTCTAATCGAGATGGTAGAGGCGAATCGACTTGCCGATGCGCGTGTACGGCTTACCGGCGATCAGGCCGTCCATCCAACTCTTCATCCGGGGACTGATCGACTCTTCCAGGGCGATCTCCATTTCGCTCGTGGCGAACCAGCCGTGAACCTTCTCCATCTTCCTGACGGGCTTATGCGGCGGAAAGCCGAGGCGGTCGAGATCGGCCGAGGCAAAGACGAGCAGCGAGATTTCCGGAATACGCTCTCGTTGCGTGTAGCGCGCGAGCCGCAGGACGTCCTGCCCCCAGTCGAGGTTGCTGTCATTGAGCACCGTCTCGGGATGCGGTGCGAAGACGTTGAACCACGGCAGATAGTCGGGGTGCGCGGCCACGCCGCTGATGAAGAGCCAGGCCACGAGCGCCGCCGACACGATGCGAAGGCGCGGCAGGGCCAGGATCGCCGCAGCGGCGGCGATGGCGAGCGGTGCGTAGATCGGCAGCAGGTGGCGGATGCCGATGTTGATGTCGCTGGTCATCGACACGCCGAGAATCGCCGCGGCGATGAGCGGAACCTCCGGACGCCGGCGAGCCAGCAAGACGCATCCGGTCAAGGCGAGCAGCAAAAAGGGGATCGGCGTTTTGAAAAAGAGCGCGACCGGGAAGTAGTACCACCAGCCGTCCCAGCTCATTTGGCCGAACAGGAAGTTGCGGTGGCCGGTGGCGTTGTGGTTGCGCACTTCGGCGAGCCCGCGGATCATCGGCTCAAAGCTGAATCCGAATCCTGCCCAGACCAGCGCCGCGGCGATGATCAACGCGGCAATCGCCCAGATGAGGAAGATCGGACGGATCGGTGACACCTTTCTCCGGCGGAGGATCCAGAGCACCACCAGCACGAATGCCGAGACGGGGAAAAAGACGACGAACGAATACTTCGAAAGCACACCCGCCGCGAGGGCGATGCCGGTCATCACCGCGCGCCGCCACGACGGGAGCTCGGCGAGCCGCGTGGCCTCATCGAGAGCGAACGGCAACATCGCCGCGACCACCATGTCGGTCGTGGCCAGTCCGCCGTTTGCCAGAACGGGAGGGAGCATGGCGAAGAGCGCGGCCGAAAGCAGTCCCGCCTCCGGCGATAACAGATGCATCGCCCAGCGCGCCACGAAGATGATGCCGAGCGCGAGGAAAAGGAGATTGCCGAGGCGCATACGGGCCAGGTTGCTGGTATATCGGCCGTTGAACAGGAGCGCGTTGCCGCGGAGGCCGCGGTCCGCCCCCACCGGCTCGGGTGCATTGACGAACGGGAGCGCGAAGAAGACGCGTGCCAGCGGCGGATGATGGTGATCCGTCGTCCACGAGTGATGCTTGAGGATGTCGTAGCCGGCGATCAGATGGACCTGCTCGTCCATGGTCTGCGAAAACACGCGATGGGTCGCCGCGACGCGCACGACGGTGAGCACCACAATGATTGCGATCCCGATCCATGCGCGCCGCGGTGTCATTGGATCGCGATTCTAAGCGCGCGAAGCGCGGACGCGGCGAAAGCCGGCGCGAAGCGCGGACCGGAGCGCTGGCGTCTCGCCGGCTGGCCCGGGGGCGTCTCGCCCCCGCGGCTACCCGCAATGTCTGGAGTCTTGCCGGACGGGTGGGCGGTGGTTGCCGGAGTGCTGGCGACTCCCTGGCTGGCGTGCGTCCCACCGCCCGCCCCGGCAGGACTCCAAACATCGCGGGTAAACCCCTGGCGGCGGGACGCACGCCGGGCCAGCCGGCGAGACGCCAGCGCTCCGGCCGCGCTTCTTCGCGCTTCGCGCACGCTCCGGCAGCGCTCCTTCGTGCTTCGGGCTGCGCTCCTACCCCGGCGGAGGCGGCGAAGTGGTCGTGGTGGGTGGCGGCGGTTCGGTCGTCGTCGTATCGGTTGACGGCGGCGGAGTCTCGGTCTCGGTCCTGGAGAAGCCGCCGGTCAGCGTAGGCAGGGCCGGTTCGGGGGTGATCGGGGGGAGTTGCTCCTGTGTGCCGGTCACGGATTCGGGGGCGACAGGCATAACGGCGGTGTCGAGGGCGATCGGATTGCCGAATTGATCTAGCGCCGGCGCCGGCGGCGCCTGCGGGCTGTGAAGCGGACAGGGATTCATCGGCTGCGTCCCCGCCTTGAACGCCTCGGTGATGACGGCGATCGACGGGCAGGCCGGCACGGCCAGGCCGCCGCTGGTCTCGTCGATCTGGGCCGTGACGATGCCGGCCGGTGACGCGAAGTCGACGTTCGGCTGGCCGGCGGTAACAGCCTGCATGTAGCGCGTCCAGATCGGTACGGCGCCGGTACCACCGGAGAGGCCGGTGGGGGCGTTGTCGTCGAATCCGATCCACGTCAGCGTCAGCGCCTTCGGTGTGAATCCGATGAACCAGGCGTCGCGCTTGTCGTTCGTCGTACCGGTCTTGCCGGCGGCGGTTAACCGGAAGCCCAACGCCCGCGCGCCGCCGGCCGTTCCCCGGTCGACGACGCCCTTCATCACGTTGAGGAGGATGTACATGTCGCGCGCCGGAAAGACCTGCACTGGCTTGATCTCATCGCCGGCGGAGAGGATGCGGTTGCGGTCGTCGGTCACGAACTTGACGGCATGGAGCGGCACGCGGGAACCTACGCGGGCGATGGTGGAGTAGGCATCGGCCATCTCGATCGGTGACAGATCGACCGCGCCGAGGAGCATGGCCGGATTCTTCGCGTCGATGTCGGAGACGACGCCGAGGGCGTGGGCGGTGCGGACGATCGGATCGAGGCCGCAGGCCAGGCCGATGCGCACCGAGGCCGAGTTGAGCGACTGTTCGAGCGCTTCGGCCACGGTGACGGTCTGGTGATAGACGTCCTCGTAGTTCCGTGGCGACCAGTCCTCGGAGAAGCGGCGTTTGAGGACGAAGCGCGTGTCGCTTACCAGCGTCGCCGGCGTGATGTTCTGATTTGAGAGGCTGGGCTCGAAGGCGGTCGCGTAGACGAACGGCTTGACGAGCGATCCGATCTGCCGCTTGGCATTGAGGGCGCGGTTGAACTGATTGATGTCGTAGTTCCGCCCTCCGATCAACGCGCGGATCTCGCCGGTCGGTACATCGACGTTGATGATCACCCCCTGCAATGGCTGATCGGGACGCCGCAGCCGCCGGCTCCCCTTCTCCAGCGAGGACAGCCCGGCTTCGATCGTCCGCGAGGCGGTGTCCTGGGCGTTGAGATCGATGGCGGTGTAGATTTGCAGGCCGCGTCCTTTGACGTCTTTGATGCCGTAGTCGCGGGCCATCTCCTGCAGCACGCGGTCGACGTAGTAGGGAATCGAGGCCAGGCCGCTGCGCTGGCGGAACGGCTGCTGCGGCAGCTTCGCGGCCATGGCGTCGTCGTACTCCGGGCGCGTGATCTTTTTCTGCTCGAGCATCAACCCCAGGACCCTGCCCCGCCGCTGCAACGCCAGATCGGGCCGCTTGAACGGCGAGTAGTTGTTCGGACTGGCGATCATCTGGGCCAGTAGCGCGGCCTCGGCGAGGTTGATCTCGGATACAGGTTTGCCGAAGTAGAAGCGGGCGGCCTCGCCGACACCGAGGATGGAGATGGAACGGTTCCGCCCGAGGTAGATGTCGTTGAGATAGGCCTCGAGGATCTCGCGCTTGGAGAACTTGGCGTCGAGGATCACCGCCATGACGGCTTCGGTCGCTTTTCGTTTGAAGGTCCGCTCGTTGGTGAGGTAGTAGTTCTTCACGAGTTGTTGCGTCAGCGTGGAGCCGCCCTCGGTGACGCCGCCGGCGCGGACGTTGCGGAAGACCGCGCGCAGAAGTCCGATCGGATCGACGCCGGGGTGGTGCCAGAAGCGCACATCTTCGGTGGCGACGACGGCGTCCTGCAGCACCTTCGGCACCTGATCGAGCGTGACGGGACGCCGGTTCTCGAGCTGATCGCTGAGGATCGAGGCAAGCAGCTCGGGCTCGAGCGCGGCGTTGTCGATCGGCGAGGCCTGACGCAAGGAGACAACCGTGGCGATGACGCCGTTGCTGAAGACGACGCGCACCGGCTGCGCTGGATATTGCCCGCTCGGGTGGGAAAAGGCCCGCGTGTAGAGGTCGATCTGGCCGCGGCCGGGAACGTAATCGCCGCTCTGCGAGATCGCGGCAGCCCGACGGTATCCGAGGCGATCGAGCTTCTCGACGAGATCGTCGGGACCGAGCACGACGCTGCCGTGAAGCGGCGTGAAGTCGGTGAAGATGCGCGTCGGCAGCGAGAGGCGCCGGATCTCGAACTTGCCGACGGACTGTTTGTAGACGTAGAGCGCCAGGAGCGCGGTCGTCACGAGAATGACCGCAACGGAAATGGAGATCACCTGGAAGACGAGGCCCCGGCGCGGAAGACGTGCTCTGAAGGTGGTCCAGTTCAAGTTAGTGAGCCGCAATTGCAAGGTTGCGTCCACCTCGCGCGCGGCGGTAGGAGTGGAAGATCGAGCCGTCGCATCGCGTGCAGAGGCCGGAGTCGTGAATGTGTTTCGGCGCGAAGCCACGTTCGAGGAGCAGTGCGGTGGTCAGGCCGGGTAGGTCGATGTGCGGTTTGACCCCGCTTCGATCGATAAACGACTCCGCCTCGGCGTACGACGCCCGAAACTCGTCGACGACCTCCTCCCCTACCTCGAAGCAGCAGACGCGGATGGATGGCCCGAGCCAGGCCTGCGCATTCGCGCCCACCGGCCCGACAGCGTCGACCGCTTCGGCCACGATTTTCTGCACGGCTCCGCGCCATCCGGAATGAACGTTGGCGATGACGCCGCGGTCCATGTCGGCGATGGTGATGGGAAGACAGTCCGCAACCTTGATGCCGATGGCGGTACCGGAGTCGGACGAGAAGAGCGCGTCGCACGAGTCGCACTCGCGCCATCCCGCATCGCCGGTTGCCCGCACGACGCTCTTACCATGCACCTGGACGCAGGTGGAGAGTGTGGCGTCGATGCCGAAGCGATCGCGCACGATGCCCATGAGCGTTGCGGCGGCGTCTTGATCGAGGCGTCCATCGAAATCGATGGTGGTGTAGAAAAGGGCGAAGCGGGCCGGCAACGACGGCGGAACGACGATGCGGCCGATGCCGGTTTGTTCGATGGGCCAGGACAAGCGCGCGGATTCTAATGCGCAACGATGGGCACGCTGATCTCCGAGGAGTCGGTCTCGCCCTCCTGTACATCCTCGGAGAAGATCGTCTGACCGACGAGTACATGGTTCCGCAGATCGCCGGTGACATTCATCGTGAACGAAATGTCGCCGGTCACCGTTGCCGCGATGTTCGTTTGGGCAAATTGGTCGATGTAGCGGCCCCCGCTGCTCTCGTAGATCCGGATCGAATATTGATGAAATCCGACGTGTCTTCCCTCGGCCGGCAACACGCCGCGAACGGTGGTTTTGTTACGGGCTGGGTCATACACCGCATCGATCAACTCCGGCGCCGGCGGCATGCGGCCGGCGGGATCTGTGCGCGTCGGTCCGTTCAGCCCCCAGTCATAGTCGAGAACGCCATTCGCGAAGAGGCCATCGATCCCGGCATCGACGTGCAGCGCATCCGGCCCGACGGCGACCCCGAAATCGCGGTTGTAGGCGACGGTGCTCCGAATCAACGCGTTGCCACCGTTGACGAGGATGCCGCTGGCGCCGTTGCCGAGCGCGCGTTCATCACGCCCGACACCGATGCGGCACGAATCGATCTCGATGCTCGACGCGGCCCAGACGGCCACACCGCTGCGTTGATTGCCGCTGATCGTGCTGTTCAGGATCACGACGGAGGCCAATGGCGACTCGACGGCGATCCCGCGCAACCCATTCGGCCGTGCCTCGCTCGCATTCGTATCGGTGCCGATGAAGCAGCCCTCGACGAAGAGCGTCCACTGCACGCGGTAATCGGTGGCCTTCGTCTCGACCAGCCGGATCCCGTTCTCGGCGAAGTTGTTGACGGTCAGGCCGCGCAGTTTGACGCCGCACTCGGAAAGGATCTCCAGTCCGTTCGCAAAGCCCGCTTTCGCGCCGCTGATCTCCACCGGCCGCGGGAAGTCCTGAGAGGTGTCCGGCGCGATGCCGCCGTCGATGGTGAGGTTGCACGCCGTCACCGCCGGCAGAGGCGATTGCGGCTCGATCGTCATCGGGCCGGCAAAGGTAATCAGGCAGGCGGCCGTGAAGTCGCAGCGCTCGTTGGCGCGCGCGATTACCTCACGAAAGGAACCGGCGCCGAAGTCGTCCGCCGTCGTCACGGCAAAGGTGCGGTATGTGTTGACGACCATCTCCGTCGAGATGCTCGGATGTGTATTTGGCAAAGAGGTAGCGAGCGTGGCCGGAATGACGAACCTTCCGCCGTCGGCCGTTGCCGGCGCATCGAATTCGACCCGCAGCCGATTCGAGAAAGGCGCCGCCGCGGCCAGCGATGTGCGGCAAACAGTCGTCGACGACGAGGTCGTGCAACTCCACTGATTTCCGCTGGCGGTGACGTTCGCGATGACGGAAGGCGCCGTCATGGTGATGACCAATTCAACCGCCTCGGTATTGGTGTCTTCAACCGATCGAGAGGCGGAAAGGGTCCACGCTACGCGGCTGCCGGACGTCACCGGCTGTTGCGAGCCGTCGGACTCAAGAGAGATGCTGACGGTTGCGGCGGCCGGGAAGGCGGCAAAGAGGAAGAAAACGAAAACGGCGAAAAGGGTCTTTGGCGTCACGGATGCACCACCAGCGCCGCACTCAACTCCGATGTGTCAGTCATCGGCCCGTCCGCAAACTCGTAGAAGACCGTCTGCCCCACGATCGTCCGGCCGCGCAGATCACCGGTCACCGAGAGGTTGAACGGCAGGTCGCCGGGCGGTGGAAAGAGATCCGTCTGCGGCTGGAGGGCAACGTAACCGTGTGAGGTCACCTCGAACAGGCGCACGGCGTATAGAAAACTCCCTGCCCGGCGTCCCTCGGCCGGCAGAACGCCATGAACAACGGTCTTGTTTTGAACGGGATCGTACGCGGCGTCGATCAGAGCCGGAACAGGCGGCATACGCCCCGCGGGGTCGGTACGCGTGGGACCGTCCAGTCCCCAGTCGTAGTCGAGAACACCGTTTGCGAAAAGCCCCTCGGGCAACGTGGCGACGTGGCTCGCGTCTTCACCGACCGCGACGCCGAAGTCATGGTTGTACGCGATTTGACTGCCTATTTCCGCGAGCCCGGCGTTTACAAAGACTCCACTCGCGCCATTGCCCAGCGGCCGCAGGTCGCGGCCCAGGCCGATGCGGCAGTCCGAGATACCGAGGCGGTCGGAAGCCCAGACGGTGACCCCGCTGTAGTGGTTGCCGCTGATTGTGCTGTTTCTTAACGAGGCAACCGTGAAGGGCGACTCGATGGATATCCCGCGCATCCCATTGGGGCGCGCTTCCAGAGCCTTCGTGTCCGTGCCGATGAAACAACCCTCGACGGTCAAGGTCTCCGGCCCAAGAGGAAACGGCTGCTTTGGTGCCGCCAGAACGAGACCGTTCGCGCCGAATCCGTTGATGGTCAGTCCGCGCAGCGTCACGCCGCACAAGGAACGTACCTCGAGACCATTTGCGAAACCTGCCTTCGAACCGGCGATCTCGACCGGCCGCTCCAGATCCTGCGAGGCATCAGGCGCAACTCCCCCGTCAATGGTGAGGGCGCAGGCGGAAATCGCCGGAAGTGGCGAGCCGGGCTCTATTTTCATCGGTCCTGCGAACGCAATTTTGCAGGAGATCTTGCGATCGCAGGATTCGTTGGCGCGTGCGATGGTGTCGCGCAACGAGCCGGCACCGAAGTCATCCGCATTCGTGACGGTGAAAAGATGATTGACGTTCACGTAAACGTTCGTGTTGTTGTTAGAAGGGTTGTCGTCGGGTACGGTCGTCGTCAGCGTCGCCTGGCCGACGTAGCTCAGACCATCAGTCGATGACGGCACGTTGAAGTCGACGATGATTGCGGGATAGGGAGGCGTCGCGGCCAGATGCGTCCGGCAGGTGACGGTCGTCCCTGTCACGTCGCAGTTCCAGCCTCCAAGCTGCCCAGGCGCCGTGATGTTCGTCGAGCCGGCCGGCAGGGGAATGGTCACGACGGCATCCGTCGGATCGTTCGTCCGGCAACAGACGGAAACGACGAAAACGCTCTCGCGCATCGCCGCGCCCGGATCGACGACCAGCGGTGATGGCGCGGCGGAAAGGAAGTAGTCGACCGAGGCCGCGGCAGGAAGGGCAAGCAGCAGGGCGACGAAAAGGAGAGGGAAGCGAGCTCGCGAAGAGGTCATCAGTTGGTTCTCCAATCGCAAATAATCATAAGCCATCCCATATCCCGGCCTTACTCGATCCACTCCGCAATCATCCCGCCCAGCTCCCCCTCCCTGCCGCGGAATCCATGATCGGCATCCCTTATTACGGCGATCTCCGCACGATCGCTGATGTATCGCGCGAGGATTTCCACGCAGCGCGGGACGTCGCCGAAGGAGAATTCGTCCCGGTCACCGTAGATGTAGAGCGACGGTTTGCGGATGGCGCGGATGTACCGGAACGGACGGCGCGATCGCTTCGTCCCGCTCATGATTTCGTAGAAGGGGAAGACGTTGTAGTCGCCGTCCGGGTTGGCGACGTCGTAAAACGCGCGCCAGCTCATCATCATCGAGGCGGCGCTGTGCGGCGCGAGCTCGTCACCGCGATGCATCGTTTTTGCCTTCGCCAGCAGGGTGCGGAAGCGGCGGGCGCCGAGCTGTTTGTACAGCAGCCCGGTGTCGTCGCCGCCGGCGATGAGGACGTAGCGCTTGGCACGGTTGCGCGGCTTGTAGTGATCGTAGACGGCGATCTTGTTGGCGCCGGTGGAGTGGCCGGCCAGGGTGATGTCACGGTAGCCGCGGCGCCAGAGCTCGCGGATGGCGCCGTCGATGTCGGCGACGCAATCGCGGATCCGCTCGAAGGCGGCCCCGCCGAGGCCGTCGCCGGCTCGGCGCACGATGCCGGAACCGCGATTGTTGAACGGGAAGAAGGCGATCCCTTTCCCCACGAACACCTCGGCCAGGAGATTCGTCCGCCGCGATTCGAATACCGAGGCGCCCATGCCGTGCAGCCAGATCACGGCGCGCTTCGACGCGCGATCGGGCTCATACAGCAAGCCCGCCAGCGCCACGCCGCCGGCCGCTTCGAACCTTACGAGGCGGCAGGCTGGCTCGGCACGATCTGCCGCAGTGCGGCGTCCCATCGCCACATCCTTTCGCGCGTCAGGTGCGCGCCGCCGAGCCAGAAGCCGGCCTGGCTTCCGTTGCCGAGGTTGATCTCGATGAAGTCGACGGTGCCGTCGATCACATTCCGGCCCGCGGGCGTGATGGTGAAGAGCGCCTTGGGTGGATTGGCCTTTTCTTCGCCGATGATCGTGATGACCGGCACCGCGGCGCTGGAAAGATGTTTCAGGTGGCGCAGGAACTCGCCGTCGCCGAAGCCGAAACGCGGCGGTTTCGAATCGAAGCGGCTGAAGAGCGAGAAGAAGTCGGTGGCGCCGGCATCAATGGCCTCGACCGCGCGGCGCTCGACTTCGCCGAGGCCGTTGCGTGTCGACGGGAAGCGCGAGGCGTGCAGGAGGAGACCGTCGCGAAGGAAGGGGAAGTCGGCGACATCCGCGCCGAGGAAACGATTCAGCGATGTCGGATCGTCGGAAGTGAATGCGCGCCACGCCAGCGCCGCGGCGGTGGCCATGGCTGGGATGACGGCGGCGCGCGACTGGAAGAGTTTGAAGAGATCCTCCTCCGACTGCGTGCCGAGCGGCTGCGGCGACCAGATCAGCGTGATCCGCCGCGTCTTCGACAATCGCGAGAACAGGTAGAGAAGGTGAACGAGGCAGAAGAGGTCGTGCTCGAACCAGAGGACGATTTCTTCTTCCTCGCGTGCCTTGTCGAGATTGAGCTCCTGTTCGAGCAGCTCGTTGCGGATGCGCAGCAGCTTCTCCCCGTAGTGCTCGGAGAGGAAGAGCGCGCGCTCCTCGACCCATTCATGCATCGGAAGGTTCGGCCGCACCGGCCCGCCGACGAGAGATTCGCGAAAGGGAACGTGGCGACCGGGAACGCCGGCCCGCCGCGCGAGCGATGCGGCGACATCGCCGTTGTGGAAGTGAATCATGAGGGGCGGATGATAGCGCGGGTCACTTGAGCAGCCGCCGAATCGGAAGCCTGCCAAGCTCCGGCACAGACAAGAGTGTCTGTGCCACATCGGTCCTGCTCTTTTTTCACCTCTCTGCCATGTGGAGCGAGATTGGTGCGGACACACACAAGCTCATGGCAAAGCAGGACAAATGTGGCACAGACACTCTTGTCTGTGCCGGAGCTTGGCAGGCTTTTCATCGCCAGTCGAAAGATCCTACGGCTTCCACCGCACCCCCACCCACCCCCGCGTCTTGCTCGTGAGGCGCACTTGCGCGACGCCCGCGGTGAGCTGGAGCGCCGGCGTCTTGACCAGCGGCATCGGCGGGACGGAGATGTTGCTCTCGATGCCGATGAGGTCGACGTCGCTGCCGAGGTTGTGGCGCTGCCAGAAGGCGGTGAGGCCGGATGCGCCGATGGAGAGGCGTTCCCCGCGGTAGGTTGCGGCGGTGAGCGAGCCGCGTTCGAGCGCGGGATCGAGGATGCGTTCGATGAGGAGCGAGTCGGGCTCGATGGTCGAGGCGGCGCCGCCGAGCGTGAGATGGCGGCCTTCGGTGAATGACGCACCGAAGGTCAGGCCCCCTGACCGGAGCGCGGCACGGGCCGTCGCCTGAATGTGATTCGCGGAGTCGGCGGTGATGTCGATGCGTTCGGAGGCGATCCGGCGCTGCCAGGTGACCGCGTGGGCATCGAGGAAGGCGCGATTGCGGTGTTGTTCGATGAGACCGCCGCCGCTGACGGAGACTCGGGCCAGAGGGAACGCCGCGTCGCGCGTGGCGCGCAGCTCCAGGCCGCGTGCGTCGCGCGTGTCGAAGAGATGAGCGCCGAGGGTGAGCGGGAAGCCGCGCCAGGTCGAGGCGATGGCGGCGCCGCGCGGCAGTTGGCGGCTGCCGACCGCGCCGAGGATGATGGTGTCGAGGCGGCCAACGACGTCGCCGAGGCGGATGCCGAATTCGGTGGCGCTGCCGAACGGCGTGTATTGGCCGCCGAACATCGTTTCGGCCTCCTGCCGGCCGAGTCCGTAAGGGCGTGGCGTCACAGGCTCGTCGCGCAGGACCACCGGCGTGGCGGGGGCGGGAGGGAGGGCGGGGACGAGGGAGCGGTCGAACGCCGGCGTTTGCGAAGGGACTGTCGACGTATTGTTCAGACGACGCACCGCAAAGCCGTCGGGATCGAGCGACATGAAATAGAGCGAGCCGTCAGGTGACGGCGCGGGATCGAGGGCCATGCCGGCGCTGCGCGTGAGGAAGGACGGCGTTGCCCCATCGATCCTGGCGATGTCGATGAAGCCGCGGCCTGCAAGCGCCGCGAACAGCGCGCCGTTCGGACCCCACTCCGGTGCGAACGCACCGATCGCAGGAAGCGGCTTACCGTCGATGGCCACATGCCACTCCCCGCCCGTATGTTCAGCCCAGGCGATGCGGCCGCCGGCGGCGACCCGGGGATGCGAGTAGACGATGTCGAGCGAGGGCGGCGTTCGCGGCGTCACCTCGCCTGTGGTGAGGTCGACGATGACGATCTGGGACGCGCCGAAGCGGTTGCGCACGGCCACGGCGTGCGTGGCCCCAATCGGATCTGCATCCGGATCGGCATCCTTCACGTCGGCGAGATGGGTGAGCCGCTCGTTGCGGCCGGTGGCCGGCGTCCAGCGGAAGAGATCGTGGTGGAGGAAGCCGTCGAGGTCGGGCTGCCTATGCGTGTAGAGGATGGCCGCGCCGTCGCGCGTCCAGCGCGGGTTTTCCACATCGCCGCCGTCGGACGGCCGAAACAAGTGCAGCGGCTTGCGCGGCGACGGCTTCGTGCGAATGGGCGCGACATCCTCCGGATCGCGTCGCAGCATTTCGGCGATCCGCTTTTCACGCTTGGCATCCTCCTCGTCCGGCCCGGTCGAATAGACGACCAGCTTCGATTCCCCTTTTTCGTTGCGCAACACCATCGCCAGTTGCTTGCCATCCGGTGAAACTGCGGGATCGCCGCTGCCGCCCGATGTCTCCTGCCACAACTCACCATCCGTCCAATGACCCGCGCGCGCCACGGTCATGGCGTTCTCCGTCAGCTCGGCGGTGAAGCGGCCGTAGAGCCTCCGCGGCGTATCGCCGAAGACGCCGGCGAAGGCGTTGTCGAAGCCGCGGCGCTGTCGCGCGGTCATGCGCGCCCAGAGGTGGCGCAACGAATCCGGGCCATTCTTCTCGACCAGCCATTCGAGGAACGCGGAACCAGCGAGATAGGCCATCGACAAGCCGAGGAAACGGTGGTCGGAGTCGAGCTGCCCGTACGTCGGGAGCTGGCCGTTCATCGCCCACGTGCGGAGGATGGCGGCGCGCATGGCACCGGAGGGCCTGCCACTGCCGGTGATGCGGCCTTCGATCAGCGTGGCATAGCCTTCCAGCACCCACCGCGGCGCGTGGCGCGTGATCGGATTGAGCGGGACGACGTGCGCCAGCGCGCGCTCGAACGGATTGCGCGACGGGCGAAGCAGATGGACGAGGTGGGCGGTCTCGTGGACGGACAACAGGTCGATCCACGTCGAGTACTCGCCGATCTCATCCTCCGGCTCGGGCGGCTCGGCGAAGAGAAGGATGCGCGGCGTGTCGAGGAGGGAGATGGTGACGCCGTTCGCCTCCGCGGCGGGATTCTCGACCAGCACGTCGGTGACTGTTTCCGGCGCGAACCCGACCTCGGCGACCACCGCCGCCCGCACTGATTCGAGCCGTCGCGCGGCCCGCGTTGCCCACGCCTCGTACTGCGCCGGATAGTGAACACGGAAGTGCGCCGTGACGATCGTCCGCCACGATTCGTGCGCCGCCTGGGCGTAAATCGTCGAGGCGAACAGCAGCGAGAGGAAGACGAGACGGCGGATCATGGCGGTTACGCGGTCGCGCGGTTGCGAGGTCGCGCGGCGGACTATCTCACGGCCGCGAGAACTCGTAACCGCCTGCTACTGACTGTGTATCAGGCAGATACTTCCTCGAGATGAACAATCTTTGCTTCATCGATTTCGCGAGGAAGCGCCGTAGGTTCACCACCTGCCAGCAGCACGGTGATCGGCATTCCAAGAGCATGGGCCATTCCGAGTTCGTACAGCACCCACGGCGATTCCGGTGCTTCCTTCGTCCACACCACGACGAACGAGTCCGAAGCTTCGATTCGCTCCCGAATGACCTCTCGAACATCGCGATGAGAAGACGTCCACACGAACGGATCCTGGATTTCGCCAGGTTCCTTGAGCTGCTGAAGCCACTTACCCAGAGCTTCGCTCGCATCCGGTTGGTCCTTCATGCTGTAGGAAACGAAAATCCGGCTCATGACGATTTTCCTTTCGGGGATGCTGCATGGAGATCAAAAGAACTAGTGTCGCTTCAATATTGAAACGGACGTCAAGAGCCTTTCAATTCACTGTCATCCTGAGGCGGCGGCAGCCCCGGAGGGGCAGAGCGCGCCGAAGGACCCCCAGCCT